>JALSLS010000202.1 GCA_026988195.1 Methylomonas sp. | reverse complement strand
AGTAAAAGAAGAGTATCTAGCCGAGCTGGTTTAGTGCAGAATAAGTATTTTAACCTAATTTAGCAGGTTCAGGTGAGTGGTGACCGCTATATATTTAGATGCTACCCTCTCCTTTTTTAGGGTTAGTTATTTTATAAAAGGTTACCTAATACTACCATTAAAACGATTAAACAAAGTAAAACATACTGTGGAATCCTTTATGGCCTAGGCTTAAAAGCACCTAATATTAAAAAATATTTAGGAAGTAAGTTTTTTAAACTTTGTTTTGTATAAAGGAATAAATCAGGTAATAGATTTATAGGATGCTTATGAGTGAAAAAACCGCAACACTAATCGATGATTTTGAACGTTACTTTAAAGTCAAGCTAGTGACTGATGATGAACTGCTTAAATTGGCTTTGGCGGTTAGATATCGAGTTTATTGTGAGGAATTTAAATATGAAGCGATAGACTTATTTCCTAATAAGTTAGAACAAGATGAATTTGATGAGCAATCTTTACATTGTTTAATTATCCATAAAGCTTCAGGCAATGTAGCTGGTTGTGTGAGACTGGTTCCCCCAAATGCTAGGTTTGAGAATGGGTTATTACCCCTAGAAAAATTCTGTAAAGATAGCTTAGATACAGAGAAAATAGAAGAATTAAATATTGAAAGAAACACTGTTTGTGAAATTTCTCGATTAGCAGTGGACACTCCCTTTAGAAGAAGGCCAGGTGAAACTGCAACACGGTTTGGGGGGGTTGATAGTTTAGATTGCTCGAAGCAAGAACAACGAACATTCTCTCTAATTGCTTTATCCGCTTTTTTAGCGGGAGGGGCTTTAACTTCTATAACTAATAAGACTAATGTATTTGCAATGATGGAGCCCTTTTTGCCAAGGTTACTTAAACGAACAGGAATAGAATTTAAGAAAGTGGGGTTTAATATGGATTACCATGGGATTAGGGCCCCTTATTTTGTTACCTTTCAGTCTGCAAAGAATAATATTCGACCAGATATAAAAGATATGTATGATTGGGTGTATAAACAAGTTGAAGTAGATTATGTTAAATACTTTAAAGATAAATGATACATTGGTTTGTAACCGTTGACTTCCCCCTTTGAAAAAGGGGGATTGAGGGGGATTTGTCTATTAAAACCTCCCCTAACCCCTCTTTTCCAAAGAGGGGACGACTGAACAGTTACATTGGTTTTAATGGCTTGGAGAATTGAATAATATGCTGAATATATCGACTAAATTCTATACACCGCATCCTATTTCAGTGGTTGCGTATCAGAAAATGGCTGAAACAGGAATTTTAAGTTTTGATGCTAGGGTAGAACTCATTGAAGGGGAGATTATTGATATGGCACCCATTGGATCAAAACATGCATCGTATGTTAATAGATTAAACAGAACATTAGTCAGGGTTATAGGTGATGCGGCACTTGTATCTGTGCAAAACCCTATTATTCTCGGTGATTTGTCAGAACCAGAGCCTGATTTTGCTTTACTGAAAGCCAAAGATAATGATTATGAAGACTTATTGCCAAGTGCAGAAGATATCTTGTTGTTGATTGAAATATCAGATACCACAGTAAATTATGATATGAAAATAAAAGCACCGCTTTATGCGCGATTTCATATACCCGAATTTTGGTTGATTAATATACAAAAGATGAGTGTCACTATTTATCAAAAACCAATGCAAGGGCTGTATACAGTAGTAAATACACACAGATTACCAACAAAGGTTACCCCCCTTTTACTACCAAATAGTCAGTTAGAATTAAGGTAAGTTTTGTTTCCGCGTAACTATTCAGCTTGTGAGCAGACAATGATAATATAGGAGTGCTCGCCCTCGGCACACCGCTTCGCTGCTCCTGCATTGCTCTACCTACGTGCATCCATGCACTAGTCGGCGCGAAGATAATGGATAGCTTCAGAGAAAAGAGCATTATTTTAATCGCACCGACTAGTGCATGGACAGATATTAGCTCCTGCAATATCTGCATTCACTACACCCATGTAGATTATGCACGTAGGTAGAGCAATGCGGGAGTAGTGAGGCGGGCGGGTTACAAAACAAATAATGCTTAGGTAGTATAAGCCTTATTTTTATAATAAAATCTCTCCCCCCCACCCCTCTTTTCCAAAGAGGGGTGCTAAAATCCAATACCTTCACAGCCTCTAAAACCTGCACCCCAAATAATTTAATCCTTAACTTAATGGTAGTGATGCAATGCGTTGGAACGTGAGGGTGGTTTATTTATTGCGAATTGTCTTAGTAAATGGCATAGAATGTGTAGATATAATAAATTTTCATCTAATAATATAAAAGGATAAAGAATGTCAGAAAATTTTACATTTGATTATAACGAAGCTTTTTCCAGAAATATTGGCTGGATAACTGAGCCTGAGCAACAGGTTTTAAAGAACAAACGAATTGCTATTGCTGGCATGGGTGGGGTAGGAGGAAGTCACCTACTCACGCTTACCCGGCTAGGTGTCGGAAATTTTAACATTGCAGATTTTGATAAATTTGAACAGGCCAATTTTAATCGTCAAGTAGGGGCTTCAGTACCCCATATCGATAAAGAAAAAGCGGCAACAATGGACAGGTTGGCCCATGAGATTAACCCCGATCTAGATATAAAACGATTTGATAATGGCATAAATGAAGAAAACTTGGATGAATTTCTAAAAGATATTGACCTTTATATTGATGGACTGGATTTTTTTGTTTTAGATATTAGGCAAAAAGTATTTGCTCGTTGTTATGAGCTGGGCATCCCTTGTATTACAGCAGCACCCTTGGGGATGGGTACCGCATTATTAACTTTTATGCCGGGTAAAATGAGTTTTGAGCAGTATTTTAGGTTGCAAGGGCACGACCCCATGGAACAGCAGATTCGTTTTTTAGTCGGCTTATCACCTTCATTTTTACATCAACCTTATCTGGTTGATAAAAGCAGAGTTGATTTTGTTAACAAAAAAGGTCCATCAACACCGATGGCTTGTGAGCTTTGTGCAGGAGCAACGGCAACAGAAGCTTTAAAAATATTATTAAACCGTGGAAAAATACAATGTGCACCGTGGGGGTATCAGTTTGATGCCTTTAGGAATAAGTTTAAAAAGACTTGGAGACCTTGGGGAAATAATAATATTATCCAGCAAATAGCAATTTTTATAGCTCGTAAGATTATTTTTGGTAATTAACGTAAGTTATTGGTCGAAGTCGTAGTATCAAGTTTTGTAACACACTTAATTATATAAGGTTTTAAAATGAAAAAAATTATTTTCGTCTCTATCTTTATAGGGCAAGTTTTTTTTAATAATATATTAGCTGCTTCATATGAATCATCTAATAAAGGTAATTCTTTATTAGATGATTCAGTATTTAAATTGAATCTGGATTTTTTTAATAAATCAAATACACTTAAAGACAGTGCAGATAGAAATTATTTATCATTAATCGAATTATTGAAAGAGAGAAAATTTAAAAAAGCAAAAGAAGAGGTAAATAAATTATTGGCAAAAGACTCTAAACAGTGGAGGTATTATAATTTTCGTGCTCTATTATATGTGATCGATAAGAATAACAGGTTAGCACAAGAGGATTATTTAAAGTCAATTGATATTAATGGGCGAAATATTGTTGCATATGAAGGTTTGGCTAAGATTGCCATCACAGAAAAGCACTACAAAAAAGCAAGGGGTTATCTGACTAAGGCTTTAAAAGCAGATGAAAAATATATGGGTGCTTATGAAATGCTGGCTGTCTTGGCTGATATGGATGGAGATAAAAAACAAGCTGAACAATATTTGTTGAATGGTATTGAAAAGGCTCAAACTTTTAATGCAGAGCTTAAAATGGTTTCATTATTAAGAGACTTATATTTGATGCAAAAGCAGCATGAGAAAGCAAGTGATATGTTAAAGTTATTTGCCTATAAATACCCAGATAAAGAAATTGTGCATTTACTTTATTCACGAAGCTTGTTTCTTGTAAATAGCGATAAAGCTGAAAAAGAGTTGCAGAAAATGTCGCATTTAAATGATAAAAAAGTTATTTATAGAGTTGCATTGGCAAAGTTAAAAGCAAGAAAAGATGATGGTATGAATGAGTCTCTTCAATTATTGCATGAGGCTCTTGCTATAGAGCCAAGCAATTTAGCAGCATTAATAGTCAAAGCAAAGGTACATACAAAATTTGGAGATTATTCTAAAGCATTAGATGTCATAAATATCATTTCTAAACAAAAGCCTGAGAATGCTCTGTCAGATAAATTAGCTGCAAATATTTATATCATACAGAAAAAATATTATGACGCCCTTGAGTCTTATGAAAACGCATTTAAAAAGAAACCAGAGAGCCCGTCATTAGTTTCTATTGCCAATATACTGGGGAAACTTGGTAAGGTTAAGGATGCAATTAGTTTGTTGGAGAAATCAAAGTTTATAGGTGTTGAAAGTTTAGCTGTTAACTTTAAGCTTGCAAATTTGTATGAACAGGTTGATGACTTTGATAAGGCCGAAGTGTTTTATAAAAAAATGCTCGATGTTCAACCTGATAATATACTTGCTTTAAATAATCTGGCCGTTTTATTAGCAAAAAAAAATATTGAAAATGCTTTCGAATATGCAAAGAGAGCGTATAAAATCAAACCTAACTCTCCAGCAATTATGGATACTTATGGCTATATTTTAGCTAAAAAAGGTAATATTGAAAATGCTTTTAATTTGCTTAATAAAGCAGCAATATTGGCACCTGTTGATAAAAATATTCAATATCATCTTGCTGAAATATCATATTTAATGGGTAAGGAGGCTAAAGCTATCAGCTTGCTCAAAAATATTTTAATTGCCGATGAAAGTTTTGATAGTAAAGAAGCTGCACAAAATTTGCTAAAACAGATATCAAAAAGTGAAGGGGAAAGCTTATGAGGTTATTTGAATTTGGTGATTTAGATGTTATTCCTGATTATTATCATGTTTATTTAAGGAATTATCTGACATTTTTTTATAAATTATTTGGCTATTATAAATTATGGGTTCCCGCATTTTCTGAGTTTATAAGAGAGGTGGATAGCAGAAAGTTTATGGAGTGTTGCTCAGGGGCAGGAGAAGCATTGAAGCTTGTTGCTTCAGAGTTGGATAAAAAGGAATTTGAAGATATAGAGTTTTTATTGAGTGATATTAAGCCTCACCCCGAATTTGTAAAGAAAATTAATCAGTCTAATGATTTATCCTTTAGATATATAGATAAGGCGATAGATGTCACTAAAATAGAAGATGACTTTAATTATCCTAAAATATTTATTAATTCATTTCATCATCTTTCAGTAGAGCAGGTGGAAAAAATATTTAAGGTAAACTTTGATCAAGGAAATGAAATTATTGTTATGGAATATGTACGTAATACATTGATGGGTTATTTGTCCATGCTTATGGGGCCCATTATTGTGTTTTTAACGCTTCCGTTTGTTGTCAGGCTTAAGCACCTGCCACTTATGGCTATCTTTACCTATCTAATTCCTTTATTTCCTCTCATGATGCTATGGGATGGCTGTGTTTCTTGTTTGCATGAATATAGTGAAAAGAAGTTAACTCAAATTGTTAGGCGACTTAACTATAGTAATGTAAACATTAAAGCTTCAATAAAAAGAAATTTATTTTATCCTGCTGGAGTGTCTGTCATTATATTTACTTTCAACTCGGACGAGAGCTAGGTGTTGTCAGTATTTTTTACACTGCTAAGAACAGGGAGGTAAGCCTTGAAGTTACTGTTTTTATATTGTGAGTGCAAGGCTCATAGTTGAGACCGTATTTTTTTATTCATGTAAGAGATTGAAATAGAATATTATTTAGTCGATCTACGACGCTTTTCATGATAGGTTCTGGGGTTCCGTGTTACAAAGGTCGATTCGCCCCTGTGATGAATTATTCGGTTCAAGGTGGCTGCAACGCTACGCCTTTTTGGGGTTATTGGCTCACCAGAGGTTGGTAGAGGCGTATAAGAATTGTTTGTGGTAGTTTAAGCGGGACGGGGTGTCAGTTTTTTTTACATTTTTAGAATGGAAAATAGTTTTATTATGTAATATGTCTTTTTAAAACAATGATATAAGGTGTTTGGCATGGGTTGTGCATGTTGTTTGTGTGAGTGAAAATTTTAAATTTGAGGTAACTAAAATGAAAAAAATAATTTTAACAGCGGTAATAACTGGATTGTTATCTGCTAATGCATATGCGGGACAACTTCAACTAGATGTAGGTACAGATTACAATGGCGATGGTGACTCGTTGACTGATGCACCTATTAACCAGTTTGGTTTTACGGGGACATTATCTACTTCTTTTTATGAGATAGATGCTCAGGGTAACTTAACAGGTGTAGTTACAGATACCAATAAAAGAACTAGTATGGATGCTCTAGGTTTTAATGTTTTAAACCAGACTACTTTGTCAGGCGCTGCTGCTGACTATCTAACTTCAGTAGCAGGCATTCAACCATACCAATACACCGACGTACCTACACAAAGTCAAATTGATGCGCTTAATCCATTGGGGGCGTTTAATGATACTGAAAATTTTAATAATGTTTCAGCTGGTGGGTGGGGGTTAACATTTGAATATGAAATTACAGGAACGCTAGACTTTGTTAATGAAACAACAAATTATAATCAAGGTTCTTTTGAGGCCTATGTTTATGATACTGCGACTGTTTCAGCTGCTGTAGCTGGTGGTGCTACACTTGAAGACGCTATTAATGCTAATAAAGATCAAGTATTGCGTTTAGATGTAACTAGTTCATTCAATAATGCCGGTGGGTTGTTTGTGTTTGGTGATATCAACTTTGATTTTAATGATGATGGTATAGACAACGATGCATCTGCTTTAGCTCAGGACTTTTTAATTGATATAGATACTGGTTTGACATATTATGATTTATGGAGTGCTGGAACTGGAACAGAATTGACTTTTCGTTTAGATACTAATGTAGATCCTGTAATACCACAGAATTCGGAGTTAGTGGCAACAGCTGATGGAACTAAAGTGTATCGTCAAGCTACATTGGATGGAAGTGTTGTGTTTAATGTGCCTGAGCCAAGTTCAATTGCATTAATAGGCCTTTCACTATTAGGGTTTGGTGCGGTATCTCGTAAGAAAAAAGCTTAATATTTACAGTTAGAAAAAAAGGGGGGGCTTGTAAAAGTCCCTTTTTTTTGCCTGTAAGAACTATAAGGGGTGTGCGGCCGAGCAAGGTGGATAATTCCAGCGGGTGAAAGTCCCGCTCTGGCAAGGTAGGTCAACCACCAGATAGTAAACACCGAGCAGGTGGAGGTAACTCCAAATGTTAAGCACGATGGGCGCAAGCCAGCAGGCCGTAAGCGCAAGTTGAAGTGATTTAGCCTCGAAATTATTTTACGTAAGCAGGACGACGAAGAGTGGATAAGGGGTCAGAGCCTGAGGTATCCCCACAAATTATCCTTTTTCCAGAGTTTCAAAATAGCCCGTTAATAACGTCTGCGCCAAGTCTAAATAATCATCCGGCATTTCAAATGATGCATAGCAGCAGCATGCTATTTTTCCGAGAAAGATAACTGAATACGGTGAGTATTTTGAGCTACTATTAACTCTAATCTGTCGTTCGATAGCAGAGCCTTTTATACTGAGACCTACAAGCCAAAGTGCAAAAATGATAAGGGCCGCAATCAGCAAAAGGTTTGCCCTGCGTTCGGCTTCAATCCGGCTTTCACGCGCTAACCCTAATCCATAATGAAAGCTCTTAGTATCACGAAAGCCCTCCTCTATTTGCATCCTAGCTCGATAATAATTCACAACACGAACTGCTGAATAGGCTTGTAAAGAAAGGAGTAAGGGGTCAGAGCCATTTTTGTACTACTTTTAGATAGGTTAATGGTATAATTGCTTTTAGAATGGTATCAGATATAAAGTGGGTTGATATGAATAAAACAAAAGTAGATGATATGTTGATTGAAATGATCACGCCGAAAGTTAAAGAAATAGAGGAGAAGTTTGGTAATGGAGAAGGCTTGACGCAAGATAATGTAGTAAGGGGTCAGAGCTATTTTCAGGTGGGTTACTTTTAAATGCTATTCGGCAACCGGCAACAAATAACCCACCCACCTTGCTGGCCTTTTTGTCCCTGCTAAAACCACCTCAATCGTTACGAAGCACAAGGATGTGCGTGTGTCTATCGAAGCAGGATGCGGCCGTAGCTGGCTATGCGCCTCTTGAGATAGATTGAGCAGAAATAAAAAATCCGCACAATCTGGGTGGGCTATTTATTGCCAGTTACCTTAGATATAAAGTGGGTTGATTATGAATAAAACCAAAGTAGATGATATGTTGATTGAAAAGGTCTCGCCGAAAGTTAAAGAAATAGAGCGGAATTTTGGCAGTGGAGAAGGCTTGACAATCACCGGACGCAAGATGATAGCAACACTTTGTTATTAAAGTCACAATATAAAAATCGTTAAATAGAAATAAGGTTATGTTGTTTGGAATGGTGGGCTTCTATCTTACTTTGTCTAAAGTTATTGATAAGTTTACAAAAAAATTATTTAACTGACTTGTAGTGTCAGGTTTTTTTACAACAACTAATTAATCAAAAAATGAAAAAGATTCTGACCCCATAAATATACTATGTCTAGAAAACCACGGTTCTTTTTACCTAATGTCCCCGTCCATGCTATTCAAAGAGGCAATAACCGCCAAGCTATTTTTTTTGATGATGCTGATTATAAGGCATATTTAAATTGGCTTAAGATTGCTGCTGATAAATATAATTGTAAAATTCATTCTTATGTTTTAATGACAAATCATGTACATTTACTGGTTACACCTGAGACAAGTGAGGGCTTAAGTCGATTGTTTCAATATGTTGGTCGCTTTTATGTATCTTATATCAATAAAACTTATGGGCGAACAGGCACTTTATGGGAAGGGCGATACAAATCTAATATAGTTGAGGATGAATATTATCTGTTGAATTGTTCTCGATATATTGAGCTAAACCCTGTTAGGGCGGGTATGGTGAAGAGCCCGGATAGATATTGTTGGTCAAGCTATAAGACTAATGCTTTAGGGTTAGCAGACTCTTTATTGACACCTCACCCGTTATACTTACAATTAGGAAGTAATGATGGTATTAGACAGTTAGCTTATCAGGGGCTATTTAAAACAAGCTTTGATATTAGAATACTTGATGATTTAAGGGCTTGTTTACAAAGTGGTACACCTTTGGGGAATGACAAGTTTAAAGATAAAGTTGAGCAGGTATTAAAGGTTAAGGTTGGGCAGGTTAAACGAGGGCGGCCGCGCTTAAAGAAAGTGTAAAAAAAATGGACAGTTTTTTGAAGTGATATTCAGTGGTCTTTATTTTTTTGATCTATACTAAAACTTGTTTTTCTACTGAACTGCTGGAGGTGTCATGAAGGATCAAAATTGGACAGTAAAATTGAGTGCTCTTGTTACTCGTTATCCTTGGTGGGTTGTTGTTTTTTCACTTTTGTGGGTTGCTGGTTTATCTGTAGGCGCTAAGAATTTAGAGTTTAAAAGTGATTACCGTGTTTATTTTAGTAAGGATAACCCTCAATTACTCGCTTTTGAAGCGATTCAAGATACCTATAGTAAAAGTGATAATGTGCTATTTGTTATTGAGCCTGCAGAGGGGCGCGTATTTGCTAATAATACTTTGCAGGCTATTATCGAGCTTACTGATAAAGCATGGCAAATTCCCTATTCAAGTCGAGTCGATTCAATTACGAATTTTCAGCATACTGTTTCAGAAGGAGATGATCTTATTGTTACTGATTTAGTCTCTGAAACAGCAAGCTTAACTGAGCAGGATTTAAAGCGAATCGAACAAATTGCGATTAATGAACCCTTATTAGTTAACCGTTTAATTTCAAAAACAGGTCATGTTTCAGGAGTGAATGTTACTATCCAGTTGCCAGGTAAGGACGGATTGGAGTCGTTAGTTGTTATAGATAAAGTACGTGAAATTGCAGAAGAAATTGAGAAAAAATACCCAGATATAAAGATACACTTGACAGGTGTAGTGATGATGCAAAATGCATTTATAGAAACTTCTTTAAATGATAATGCAACGTTAATCCCCGTCATGTATGGCTTGGTTATATTTGTTTTGTTGTTATGTCTTAGGTCTGTTATTGCTACATCGGCTATCGTTCTTTTGATTTTGTTAACGACGACTGCCAGTATGGGTGCTATGGGGTGGTTGAATCTTTTTTTAACTCCGACATCTGCAACTGCTCCAATTATTATTTTGACACTGATTGTGGCTGATTGCGTACATTTACTGGTTGGTGTGCTTCATAGTATGAGGCTAGGTAAAGAGAAAATAGCTGCTATTAAAGAAAGTTTAAGAATTAATTTTCAGCCGATTTGTTTAACAAGTATCACTACGGCTATTGGGTTTTTGAGTATGAATTTTAGTGATGCCCCACCTTTTAGAACTTTAGGTAATGTTGTAGCTATTGGGGCTATAGTAGCTTTGTTTTTAACGGTGACGCTTTTACCTGCTTTATTAAGTGTTTTGCCTCTAAAGGTGAAAGTTAATTTAAAAAAAGAACAGAAACCTCAGTTAATTGGATTTTTAGCAAAATTTGTTATACGGCGTTATAAAGGTTTATTGCTAATAAATACTGTTATTTCAATAGTGTTTATTAGCTTTTTACCTTTAAATCAGTTGAATGATGAGTTTGTAAAATATTTTGACCAAACAATTCCTTTTAGGCAAGCAACTGATTTTTTAAATGAAAATTTGGGCGGAATCTATTCAATTGAATATTCTATTGATACACAAGAGGTAGGAGGTGTGAATGATCCTCATTTTTTGCAAAAAATTGATCAGTTTTCATTTTGGTTAAAGCAGCAATCAGAGGTTGTTCATGTTAATAGTATTAGTGATACTTATAAGCGATTGAATAAAAGTATGCATGGTGATGATAGTGCTTGGTATAAATTACCCGAACAGCGAGACCTAGCAGCCCAATATTTATTGATGTATGAAATGTCATTACCCTATGGTTTAGATTTAAATGATCAAATTAATATGGATAAGTCGGGGGTAAGGGTGATCATCACTATTAAAAGCTTAAGCTCAAATGAGGTGCTTGCCTTGGAATCTAGATTTAGTCAGTGGTTAGAAAAAGAAATGCCAAGCATTCAATTTTCATCAGCGAGTACAAGTTTAATGTTCGCTAATATTGGTAAACGAAATATTATTAGAATGATTGAGGGTACTGCAATGGCTCTTGTTCTAATTTCATTAATACTGGTTTTTGCATTTAAATCTATCAGATTGGGATTAATTAGTTTAATCCCTAATTTAGTCCCTGCCGGAATCGCTTTTGGAATTTGGGGGTATGTAAATGGTAATATTGGGCTGGCGCTTTCTGTTGTGACAGGGATTACTCTAGGGATTGTAGTTGATGATACTGTGCATTTTATGAGTAAGTATCAACGAGCAAGGAAAGAAAAAGGCTTAGATAAGAAGCAAGCGGTTGAATATGCATTTTCAACGGTTGGAACTGCTTTGTGGATTACATCGGCTGTTTTGGTAAGTGGTTTTATGGTTTTAGGCTTTTCTCATTATACAATGAATTATGAAATGGGAATAATGACCGCTATGACTATTGCCATTGCCTTATTTCTAGATCTATTATTTTTACCGCCTTTATTAATTAGTTTGGATAAAAAATGAAGAATTTTATATTATTAACACTTCTTATTGGTCTTTGTGGGCAAGCCTTGGCTTTAACGCCTGAAGAACAAGGTTTACAAATTGTTCAAGAGGTTGATCGTCGAGATATTGGTTTTGGCGATAGCCAATCTGATATGAAAATGATTTTACGAAATCGTCGGGGTGATGAAAGTATTCGTGTTTTAACTATGAAAACACTGGAAGTACAAGGTGATGGCGATAAAAGTTTAAGTGTCTTTAGTAAGCCTCGTGATATTAAAGGAACTGCTTTTTTAAGTTTTACGCATGCTTTAGTACCTGATGAGCAGTGGCTTTATTTACCTGCTCTAAAACGAGTGAAAAGAATTTCTTCTAGTAATAAGTCAGGGCCTTATTTGGGGAGTGAATTTGCATTTGAAGATTTAACTTCTTTTGAGGTTTCTAAATATATATATAAATATTTAAGGGATGAGGTCTTTAATGAGGTAGATTGTTTTGTGGTTGAGCTTTACCCGCAGTATAAACACTCTGGGTATACTAGACAAGTAACGTGGATAGATAAAGCACGTTATATCCCATTAAAAACAGATTATTATGATCGAAAAAACTCTTTATTAAAAACCCTTGAGAATAAGCATTATAAACAATATCTCGGTCAATATTGGCGAGCGGGTGAAATGCTAATGACTAATCATCAAAATGGTAAGAGTACTGTTTTATTGTGGGAAAATTTTAGTTTTAGAAATGGTTTGACGGATCGGAATTTTGATAGGAATACTTTGAAACGGTCAAGGTAGCAGGTGTTTGATTATTTGTTTCGAATAAGAATAGGGGGAAATTGGCTCTTTTGAATTCTAAGTGGGTAACCGTTCAGTCCCCCTCTTTGGAAAAGAGGGACTAGGGGAGATTTTATTAGACAAATCCCCCTCAACCCCCCTTTTTCAAAGGGGGAGGTGAACGGTTACAATGCCTGTGTTATGTGCAATCGTACTCATTATCTGTGTTTGTCGTCCTTTCTCATCAATGAATCATCGAGGGTGTGGAGAGGAGGGTTGATGCAAAGAAAAATAGACTCTTTTTTATTTATCTGGCTGAATGCAAAAGCATCACATCAACGAAGCCCCTTAAAATAATTGATTAGCCCATTGGTTGAGCTATCAAAACGCGTCACCCGTTGATCATTTTTCAGTTCTGGGTAAATATTACTGGCAAGTAGTTTGCCTAGTTCTACGCCCATTTGATCAAAGGAGTTTATATTCCAGATTGCACCTTGCGCAAAGATCTTATGTTCGTACAGAGCAATCAACTCACCTAATGTTTGAGGTGTCATGCTTTTAAATATAAATGAATTGGTCGGAATATTGCCCGGAAAAACCTTGGAGTTGATTAAAGCTTGATTCTGTTCAGATGGGTCAAGTTCTTGTTTGACCTGTTCAGCTGCTTTGCCTTGCATTAAGGCTTGAGGCTGTGCTAAAAAGTTTGAAATCAACATATTATGGTGGTCGGGCAAATCGTGATAACTGGTGGCGGGCACTAAAAAATCACAGGGAATAAGTTTGGTACCTTGATGGATTAACTGATAAAAGGCATGTTGTCCATTCGTCCCTGTTTGCCCCCAGACGATAGGGCCCGTTTGATAATCAACGGTATTGCCATCTATATCGACACCTTTACCATTACTTTCCATATCACCTTGTTGCATAAAAGCAGGGAAATACCTCAGATAATGACCATAAGGTAAGATAGCTTGCGATTCGGTTTTGAAAAAATTGTTATACCAAATACCCAATAAAGCCATAATAACGGGAATATTTTGTTCAAACGGGGTCAGTCTGAAATGTTCATCAACTTGATGTGCTCCTTCTAACAACTTTTCAAAATTGTCCATACCGATACTCAAAGGAATCGATAAACCAATAGCCGACCAAAGTGAGAAACGGCCACCAACCCAGTCCCAAAATTCAAAGATGTTATCGGGGTCTATACCAAACTCGACGACTTTTTTATGATTGGTTGAAATAGCAACAAAATGTTTATCTACCGCTGCTTCGCTAGATAAAGCATCCACTAACCAGCTTCGCGCTGACAAGGCGTTGGTCATGGTTTCCTGAGTAGTAAAGGTTTTAGATGCGATTAAAAACAAGGTGGTTTCAGCATTCAACTTGTTTAAAGTTGCTAATAAATCAGCTTGCGCAACATTGGAAACAAAGTGCGTTTCAACTTTTCCTACTGAATAAGGCTGTAAGGCTCTGACAACCATTCTTGGCCCTAAGTCGGAACCACCAATACCAATATTCACTACATCGGTAATAACTTTTCCAGTATAGCCTCGCCAACTGCCAGAATGTACTGCATCACAAAATACACGCATTTTAGCCAAGACTTTATTTACATCAACACTGACATCCTTGCCATTAACCATTATCTGACGGTTACTACGATTTCGTAAAGCCACATGTAAAACCGCACGCTGCTCTGTTTGATTGATTTGTACGCCACTAAACATGGCTGCAATTTTGGTATCTAGTTTTTGTTGTCTGGCTAACTCAAACAATAAAGCCAGTGTCTTATCGGTAATTCTGTTTTTTGAGTAATCAAATAGTGTGTCATTAAAATGTAGAGAAAATTTATCAAACCGTTGCGGTTCCTGATTGAATAAATCTCGCATATGCAGGCCGGAAACTTCATTAAAATGCTGTTGAAGTTTATGCCAAATAACTGAATCGGTTAAGGCTGACATCGTTGTGATTCCTTTCTTTAGTTAGATATAGGTATTAAAGTGTAGTGAATATAATGAAGTTAAACAAGGGGAAGTGTTCACTATAGTTAACATGATACCCCTCTGAAGTTAATTACAGAGGGTCTTGGTTGGATGTTTAGATTGGATGCACCAGGACTGTGCAAATTAGATTTTCCAAAGGTGCATACAATAAAAATTCCATTGTATTAATTCTGGTTATTATAGTTAATTTGGTTTTCTTGCTTATAATTGTAAATATAACAACAACTTATATTTTATGGCATAGGTTATGCTTTAGCTTGTAGTAACTAAACTTTATTGAGTAGCTAAAATGAGCACACAGTCATTAAACTTTTTTTCCTTTACTGGGAAGATGAAAATTTTGCATACTACATGGATTGCTTTTTTCATCTCTTTTGTCGTCTGGTTTAGCCATGCACCCTTAATGTTAGTAATTGCTGACAGCTTAGGAATGAGCAAATCCGAAATTAAGACTATCTTAATTTTAAACGTAGCACTGACAATTCCAGCAAGAATTGTTATTGGTATTTTAGTCGACAGGTTTGGCCCTAAACGGACTTACTCTATTTTATTAGCCTTAGGTAGTTTACCGACCTTTCTTTTTGCTTTTGCCGATAGCTTTGAGCAACTGGCCTTAGCACGATTTTTATCGGGTTTTGTTGGTGCAGGCTTTGTGATTGGTATTCGTATGGTAGGTGAATGGTTTCCTGCTAAGCAAGTGGGTATTGCTGAAGGTATTTATGGCGGCTGGGGTAACTTTGGGTCTGCCGCAGCTGCAATGAGCCTACCAACCTTAGCGTTATTTCTTGGTGGGGCTGATGGCTGGAGGTATGCAATTGCATCGACAGGTGCTATAGCTCTGATTTATTCAGTTATTTACTTTTTTAGCGTAACAGATACCCCAAAAGGGTCGACCTACTTTAAACCTAAAAAAGCGGGTGCAATGGAAGTTACTAGTATCTGGGATTTATTCTTTTATATATTGATGACTATACCTTTATATGCGACTTTAACTTTATTAACCTGGAAGCTATCACCTGCAGGCGTTAGTTTATTATCTAATTTTGCGGCCTTATTAATTTACTTTGGTATTTGGGTTCTATTCTTCTATAACGTGTATAAAATAGTGCATGTTAATGAAGAACATTTAATGCAACCGATTGAGGAAATTCATAAATACAAGTTTAAGCAAGTCGCTATTTTAGACTTGGCTTATTTGATTACTTTTGGTTCAGAGCTTGCGGTTGTTTCTATGTTGCCGATGTTTTTTTATGAGACTTTTCATGATTCTCAAGGTATTACGATGGTACAAGCTGGGCTTTCAGCTTCTGGTTTTGCTTTTATGAACTTGATTGCACGTCCTGGAGGTGGTTGGATCAGTGATAAGTTTGGTCGTAAATTGTCTTTATCTATTTTTATTGTCGGGCTATCGACTGGGTATTATTGTTTGTCATTGATTGCCTCTGATTGGCCCCTTTTCGCAGTAATTGCATTAACCATGTGTTGTTCATTTTTTGTACAAGCAGGTGAAGGTGCAGTATTTGCAATGGTTCCACTAATTAAAAGACGAATGACGGGACAGATTGCTGGTATGGTAGGTGCTTATGGTAATGTGGGTGCTGTATTATTTTTAACTGTATTATCATTTGTTTCGCCTTCGACCTTTTTTATGGTGATTGCGGGTGGTGCATTAATTGTATTGGTTGCGGTACAATTTATTGAAGAACCACAAGGCCACATGGTAGAAGTACAAGACGATGGTACTGTAGAAATGATTGAGTTAGACTAATAAGGTAACTGGCAATAAATAATCTGCATAATTTGAGTAGGTTATTTATTGATGGTTGCCTAAGATGTAGGAGCACAGCCCTCGGCGCGATTTAGAACAACCTATCCGACGTAACCGTTCAGTCTCCCTCTTTGGAAAAGAGGGGTTAGGGGAGATTTTATTAGACAAATCCCCCTCAATCCCCCTTTTTCAAAGGGGGAGGTGAACGGTTACTATCCGACATGCTATTTGCATCGAGGGCTGGCGCTCCCACTGATTATATTTACAACACTAAATAAATTATGGCAAAATCTCAGCTTAAAATAACTCTAGGTAGCTATAGTATTAAAGGTATAAAGGAAAGGAATGAAGATTTCTTAGGAGCCTTAATACCTGAGGGGGCTCAATTAACTCATAAAGGTATTGCTATTGCGATAGCTGATGGTATGAGTGGAAGTGATGCAGGGCATGAAGCAAGTCATTGTTGTGTTGTTAGTTTTTTAAGTGATTATTACAGTACTCCAGATTCGTGGTCGGTAAAAAAGGCTGGACAGCAAATTTTATCAGCAACAAATTCCTGGTTATATAGTCAAGGCCAACAAAAATATCAATCATCAAAAGGGATGGTCAGTACTTTAAGTATATTGGTGCTTAAATCGACCACCGCTCATATGTTTCATATTGGTGATTCCCGTATCTATCGTCTGCGTCGTGGTAATTTAGAACAGATGAGCCGTGATCATCGTGTTTGGGTATCTGAAGATAAAAGTTATTTAAACCGTGCGATGGGAATAGAGCCAAGGCTTGAGGTTGATTACAAAGGCTTTCCGCTAGAAAAAGGGGATGTTTTTTTTATGAGCACCGATGGTGTGCATGATTTTATTGCAGAAAAAACTTTAAAAACCTTTTTACAATCGGCTGATAGTTTTGATACTGTTGCCAAAAAAATTGTGCAACATGCCAGTGATAATAACAGTGATGATAATTTAAGTTGTCAGATTTTTAGGGTAGATGAGATCCCTCTTGCTAAAGATGATGAGTTATTACGTCAATATGCCAACCTGCCTTTTCCTCCGCTTTTAAATGTGGGAATGGTGCTGGACGGCTATAGAATTGAAGAAGAGTTACATGCTAGTAAACGGACACAAATTTACCGTGCTTTTGATACTAAAACCAATACTCAGGTTATTTTAAAAACGCCCTCTGTTCTCTATGAAGATGATACTCAGTATATAGAACATTTTTTACATGAAGAATGGGCAGGAAGAAGGCTAGAGCATAAGCATGTGCTTAAAGTCTTAGCATCAGATAGAGTCAAAAGTTGTATTTATTACACCACTGAGTTTATAGAAGGGCAAACATTAAGGGAATGGATGGATACTCATCCTAAGCCTTATATTCGTGAAATAAGAGTCATCGTTAAACAGATTGTCAGTGGTGTGCGTGCGTTCCATCGGATGGAGATGTTGCATCAGGATTTAAAACCTGAAAATATCATGATTAATAAGGAGGGTGTAGTCAAAATTATTGATTTTGGATCGGTAAAAATTGCGGGTATCACTGACATGACCCCCTTGGAACAATCTGATGAGAATATCTTAGGAACATTAAATTACACAGCACCAGAATATCATCTAGGGGAAAGAGGCTCTATCAAATCTGATTTATATTCATTAGCTGTGATTAGCTATGAAATGATCAATGGTGCTTTGCCATTTGGTGGTGATATGCCTGAAAAACCCAATAGGATTAATCTGGCAAAACTAAAATACGTCCCTAGTTTCCAAAAAAATTCCATGGTGCCTGTATGGATTGATGGCGCGCTGAAGAAAGGCTGCTCAATATCACCGCAAGGACGTTATGAGGCATTGTCAGAATTTTTGTATGATCTATCAACCCCTAACTCTATTTTTTTAAAAGATACCGCAGATATTCCACTGATAGAGCGAAACCCTTTAAAGTTTTGGAAAGGAGTGAGTGCCTTTTTGTTATTAGGGAATTTATTTTTGCTTTATTTGTTGGCAACTTAAAAGCGGATTTTACCCGTTAATATATCTTTAAACATAGCCCAATCGGCTATCAGGCTATATATAGGGTATGTGAAAGTGGCCGGTTTGTTATGTTCAAAGAAATAATGGCCCGTCCAAGCAAAGCCATATCCTATCACCGGCAAAAGTAACAATAGTAGCCAGTTACCGGTAAAAACAGCATAAAACAAATTGGCAAGCACTAAAGATGAGCCAATAAAATGAAG
>JALSLS010000201.1 GCA_026988195.1 Methylomonas sp. | reverse complement strand
GGTCGCAACCAGCATCCTGCTTCGAGCGACACTTGCACATCCGTGTGCTTCGTAACGATTGAGATGGTTTGAGCAGGGATAAAAAAGCCAGTAAGGTGGGTGGGTTATTTGTTGCTGGTTGCCTAAGTAATTACCATGTTAGTTTTATTAGCAGTTAAAGGTCAAGGCTATTTCTAATAAGGTTTCTTTATTCACTACAGGTATCTACAGATTAAAAATGTGATCACATGCTCATAATTTAAAAATTTAACAGAGCGTTAAGATGTTCAAATTGATTTTTTAAATGAAAAGCCTATACTCAACAAAACCTTATGAAATATAGGCTATATATGAATATTTTACTTAAAAATATCCCTATAGGAACCACAGGCTATGAATTAGCAGATTTTGTTGAGTCAGAATTCAATATGCATTCTGCTGAAGAAAAGAAGCTTTCTGTGTCTGTCTGCTGTATTGAGATGCTAGAAAGGCAAGATAATTTTTGTCACCCTGTCGAACAATATGGCATTATAAGAGTTTCCCCGCAAAACCTCGCTAGAAGAGTAATTAGACAACTAGATGGTTGTTTATTTGAAAAGTTGACAATAACCGTTAGAGAATATTTTATCCGTTCGGTCGTCAATGATCCTCGCTTAAACTTAATTGATACACCTGAAGTTATGTTGGAAAAGAGAGTTAGAGATAGGCGTGAACATTTATTGATTTATTCTAGACAAATTTAAGTTATAACTTTCAAAAATAATTTCGTGAAGTTATTCCATGCACGCCCCTAAGGAATGAAAATTAAATAACTTCCAGATCTAGACTTGCCTTTTGATTTCACAGAAGTGCTAATAAAATAGTTGTATAGCCTGCCCTTGGTACTTTCCATATAGATCTGTCGATCTATATCTTGTTCTTTTTTAGCTATGTGGTTTAATAGAATGTTAGTTAAAAGATATTTCTAATAGTTTATGAGCTTGAACTCAAATAGTTTAACGCATGTTAGTCAGCATTATTTGAGCTGCTCTAAAATTGAATATAGGGAGAGGGGTGAATGACACAGCAAGCAAAAATAGAGTATGTCTCTAATCCAAATGTTTCATATACACTGCAAGATCCCCCTGTTAAGGAAAAACAAAATTTAAAGGCTAAGATTTTCATTTTTACTTTTTTAGTGACTTTAATTATTGGCATTAGTGTTAACTATTCTAGACCCGCTATTTATTTAAGCAGTGCAACATTATTAACTTCAGCCGCCACAGCCGTTGACCAAAGTAGCCAGGATGTGGATTTTCAGCATGTGACTATTCAAAAACAAAAGCTTTTAGGGGTGGAGTTATTATTAGAAACCTTAGCTAGAATTAAGCTTTTAGACAATGGTTTAGAGTTGTCTGAAATTACCCTGCAAGATATCAGGTCTATGTTAGAGGTTAAGCCAATAGCCGATACAAATTTACTGACTATGGTTGCTAAGGGGCCTTCAGCTGAAGTACTTCCTGTTATTATCAATACTTGGATTGATGTTTACCTTGAAACGAGGGCTTTGAGTGTAAAAAATTCTGCGGATAATACGGTAGAACGTATTAATAATCAATTAGTTGAACTTGATGCAAAGATTAAACAAACGAGAGATAATCTAGATTTGTTTAGAAAAGAACATGATATTAGTTCGTTTGCCAGAGAAGAGAATGAACTGCCAGCAAGGCTTATGGGGTTAACAAAAGCTTTGAATGATGCGAATGAGAATTTACTTAAAAGTAAAGCTAAGCTTGATGCGGTAAATCAAGCGATTGCGAGTGGTCAAGCCGTTGTACCAAAACAGCAGCAAACAACGTTAACTGAGCTTGAAAAAGAGTATCGTGAATTAACAGCTCAAATGGCTGAGTTTGATAAGCACTTTACTCGTGACTATTTACAGTATAAAGGCTCAATGAAGTATATACCTGAGCAAATTAAATTATTAGAACAAAAAATAAAGCAACAGCGTAAAACCGGTAAAAGCATTGTTAGAACAGTTGCAAGCCAAGAATATTATGCTGCAAAGCAAGTTGTAAAAAATATTAGAATGCAACTTGATGAACATAAAATAAAAGCAGCAAATTTCACTACCCTATTTTCTAAGCATCAAAAACTATTGGATGATCTTGAATCATTGGAACTAATGGCCAGAGAAACACAGGATCGCTTAGTAAAAATACAAAGTATACAATTTGAAAAATACCCACAAGTTGATGTGGTAGAGCGAGCAAGTGTTAATTTGCAAGCAATAAGCCCCGATTATAAAATGGGCTTGTATATTGTATTGATAATATCATTATTTCTGGCTTTCTTTGCTGTTTGGCTTAGACAGTTTTTGATGCAAGAGCCTGTACCAGAAGAACAGCAAAGTAATACTGAAGTGCCTGTGGCAACAGCAAGGTGGTTTGATTCTATGCCAGAAAAAGAAGTAATTGAGCAACCGGATAAAGCTACTTATGTAGAGCAAGAACAGCCAAATGGCTTGCCACACCTCCCTGTCTATAAAAAAATCTCTGAAACCGATATACAGTTATTATTAAAACATGCTGATAAAAATACTCAGCAGCTAATTTTATTATTGTTGTCAGGCTTAGATCTGGAGGAAATAGCTAACCTTACTTTTGAGCAGATCAATTTTGAACTATCCTCTATTTACTTTTATCAACAACCTTCACGTGTTATTCCTATGGGGAGTGTGTTACATAAAATATTAAATGAATCTATACAAAATGATAGCTTGTGGGAGGGGAAAGAGGCTTTCTCGGTTGAAGAAATGAAAGCAACACTCTATTGTGCCGCCGTTGATATTGGGCTGGATTATTTAGAAGAGCCTTTGTCAGAGATTTTAAGAAAAAGTTATATTATTTATTTAGTTGAACAAGGCGTTCGCTTAACAGAACTGGCTAAAATTATTGGAGAAAGATCC
>JALSLS010000200.1 GCA_026988195.1 Methylomonas sp. | reverse complement strand
CCTTAAATAAAATTTTTCTTCTGAACAAACTATAAACTAGATTACGAATATTGATTAATTTTTATATCTTAGCGAAGACATTAAGAATGTCAAAAGTAGGTACGACGTACCCATCAATAGCATCGTACTAAATTGATGGGCACACTATCGTTTTGCCCATCCTACGTAACCGTTCTGTTCCCCTCTTTGGAAAAAGGGGTTAGGGGAGATTTTATTAGACAAATCCCCCTCAATCCCCCTTTTTCAAAGGGGGAGGTAAAGGGTTAACATCCTACCTATCTATTGATTATAGCTAAATAACAAATATTAACTATCTTTTACATCTTAACGAGGAGATTAGATTTAATACCCAAACCTAAATTTATAGGAAATATAGGGGACGAAGCGCATCGCGCCTAAAATCAGCCTAGTAACAAGGCTAGTTGACTTATTGGTGGCAACAACACCATTTTTGCTAGTTGTAAAAAAACCAACGCAGCAAGAGGCGATAAATCAATCCCCCCCAAGTCTGGGATTATCTTTCTACACATACCTAACAAAGGTTCAGTCAAATTCTGTAAAAGAGAGCTTGCTGGGTTGTAATTACCTGGATCGAACCAGCTCAATATTGCCCTTGCAAACACAGCAAATACAAAAATATTAAGTACCAACTCAACCAGTTGTTTAAATGCATAGAGAATCAATACAGCAATTCCTGCAATTTCACCTTGTAAAGCTATAATAGTAAAGTCAGCTACCATTTGTAAGACAAGCGCCAATACAATAGATGAGGTATCTATTTTGCCCACGGAAGGTATAAAACGACGCATTACTTTTAAAGGGGGGTGAGTGATTTTAACTAAAAACTGTGAAATTGGGTTGTAAAAATCTGCCCGTGTCCACTGAAATAAAAAGCGTAAAACAACTGCTAATATATACAAAGACACCACAGTATCGATTAAAAACACAACGGGGTTGGTCATATAACTTGCGCCCATTATTTACCTCCTAATTCTTTTGACATTTCAGTAGAGCGATCTCGTGCTGCATGTAGTGCTTGAGAGACCAATGAGGAGAAACCGCCTTCCTCAAATGTTTTAATGGCTTGTTCGGTTGTACCGCCAGGTGAGGTCACTTTACGCCTTAATTCAGCCGGTGTATCTTCAGACTCTAGTGCTATTTTAGCGGCTCCAAGAGCTGTTTGTTGAATTAACAACCTTGCTGTTTTTTCACAAAGCCCCATTTGTATAGCCGCCTCTTCCATTGCCTCCATTAGTAAAAAATAATAGGCAGGGCCACTGCCAGAAACAGCGGTAACTGCATCTAATTCACTTTCTTTTTCCACCCACAATGAAATACCCACAGCACGTAGAATATTTTCAGCTAAATCTTTTTGCTCCCCTGTTACCCTCTCATTAGCATGTAATGCGGTTGCTCCCGTTAACACCAAGGCGGGTGTATTAGGCATGCACCTGACAATAGCAACATCCTCACCAAGCCATTCAGCAAGGCTTGACTGAGAAATACCGGCAGCAATAGACACAAAAAGTAATTGCTTATTTACTCCCTCTTTATCCAAACCTTCTACTACAGCTTGCATAACTTGGGGTTTAATAGCTAAAACAACCACATCCACATACTGGACTAACTCATCATTATTACTAGTAACATTAACTTTTAAGTTTGAAACTAAAGATTGTAAAGCATCTTTGTTAGTGTCCGACACCCAGATCTGACTAGCAGAATGTCCACTTACAATTAATCCTTTAATTAAACTTGATGCCATATTACCGCCACCAATAAAACCAATTTTTTTCGTATTCATTAGATTAAGGAGTAAGAAAATTCAAATTAGCTCTATTCTACTGTTTATTAGTACTTAGGCGCGAGGATTTAATACGCTATATCCATAATATTATGTTACATTTCATTCCAGCATGTCCTTTTTAGCCCAATCAACAGTAGACTAAAGAGTACCCAGATAACACGAAAAAATATATCCTACCCAATAACGGCTTGTAAAACTGTCAAACAGAAGCGTCTATCATGCTTTATATTCGAAAAATTGTTATTTTCTGCCTTTGTATCAGCAGTATTTTCTTTCTATATCGACAACTAAAAAATGTAACAAGCTCTTCAACTACCATTGAATTGCCGCAAAATAAAAAACAGTTGATGGATAACTGGGCTATTACTCCTATCCCTGAAACTCATCAGTTAAATAAGGATATTGTTGCATTAGGTAAACTGTTATTTTTTGATACCCGCCTTTCAAAAAACAATTCAGTTTCTTGTGCTTCTTGTCATAACTTACATAATGGTGGGGTTGATGGGCTTGTTGTCTCCTCGGGCATTCATAACCAGACTGGCACAATAAACGCCCCTACGGTATTAAATAGCTCACTCAATTTTAAACAATTCTGGAATGGCAGAGCAGAAACCCTAGAGGATCAAATTGAGGGGCCGATAAATAACCCTCTTGAAATGGATTCATCCTGGCCTCAAGTTATTCTTAAATTAAAGCAACGAGCAAGATACCAAGCAAAATTTAACAGTCTTTATCCCACATCAGGCATCACACAAAATAATATTAAAAATGCAATTGCAACTTATGAACGTAGCTTACTGACCCCCAATTCAGCTTTTGATCTATTTTTAAAGGGGCAAAAAGATGCGCTCACTGTATCTGAAAAGAAAGGCTACCGTTTATTTATTGACTATGGCTGTATCGCCTGCCACCAAGGAGTTAATGTCGGTGGTAATATGTTTGAAAAAATGGGGGTTATGCATGACTATATTGCAGATAGAGGCAAGCCAACTGAAGCAGATTTAGGGCGCTACCTGCTTACTAAACAAGAACAGCATAAATATGAATTCAAAGTCCCCAGCTTACGCAATATTGAACTGACCTCACCCTACTTTCATGATGGGCAAACTAAAACGCTAGCATCAGCTGTACAA
>JALSLS010000199.1 GCA_026988195.1 Methylomonas sp. | reverse complement strand
TGTATTAACCATGTCTAAATTTACTCAGCCAATGCATGATTTGTTAGATGAGGCATATAACAGTGGGAAAGGGCTGGTAGTTTCTTCTGCTCACCCACGCCTTGTTGATGGTAAGCCAACTAAAAACCCTCGCTACTTAGAAAGGCGAGCGGATGTTATTAACCCTATTCGTAAATATTTAGCTGATTTAGGGGTACGATTGCATCGTAAAATACCACTACAAGATAAAATCATACACCCTGTTGATGCTGTTTTAGCGGGGCGGCGGAATAATCCGCCAGAAGTAGGTATTAGAGCATTGGCTGTTTATAATCCGATTCACTACCAACAGTTGCCAGAGTTATTTATGGATTTTATATCTTCTTTAACAGGTAAGTCACCCTCGACAACTGGAGCAGGAAGTGAAGGTGCATTAACCAAAGGTGCATTTAATGCATTAAGAGCAACGGCTGATTTGAATAATGCCTTAGTTTCTTATATCTTGACTGGGTATCCTGGGTTTTCTAGTTCAGCGGGACATATTGGTTCTTATGTACGTGTTGATCATGATGTTAGTTTATTAATTCCTGAAATATGGACACGCTTAAAGCCAAAGGAAAGATCGCCTGATTATTTAATTGAACAGGGGTATATGGAGGCATTAGAAGACTTTGAACATAACGGCGATACTGTTTTAGCGAGCCGTTTAGGTTATCGAATAACTGAGCAATTTGTACATGAGTTTATGGGAAAAATTTTTGATAACCCTACAGCGGTACTGACCAATGATATTCTTAAACCAGAAACACAAAACTTAGATGATTATGTCGATGGTATTCAAAATATTGTAGAAACTCAGCAAAAAGTTGCTCAGCAATATCTTGATGATGGTAGTGTTGAAGATGCCTGTCCACCCTTACAAGCTTTACTGCATATTATGGCAACGGGTGATTACCAAGGGAAAGATGTTCATCATTCTGATATTAGAGCGCTTTTTACTAAAGAAAACTTATTGGCATCTGATTGGTATTTGGAGCGCTTACAAGTTAAACAAACCCGAGACATAGCTTTATGGAAAAGGCATGTGGCAAGCTTACAGAAATTTTCTGAATTAGAAAACTATGCGGGTGAAGTTGAACGTTTGAACATTAAGCAGAAACTAGTTAATGCTCACGCTGAACTTGCAAGAGTAGAAAATTCAGTCTATGTTGAACAGATGGTTGGAATGATTGGTGCAGACCCACTTAAGCCATACAGATCTGCAGTATAGTATGGGTTATTTTGAGGGTGTGAAATAATTTTAGTTTTTTTAGTAGTTTACTCCTTTCCATTTCGTGCTCGCACGAAATTGGAAGCGGGTCTTTAGGCTCGCTGGACTACGAATTTAAGACCAGATAGTTTATAAACTGTAGGGTGGGCAATCTTTTCTGCCCACCGAATTTGCGGTATTGATGGTGAGCAAAAAACTGCCCTCTACTTTTCACATGAAGATCTGTTCCGCTTTAAGTGAGTAACTAAAGTTTCCTATGTTTTACACGCTAACCCTGCTAGCCGAAAGAATCTAGATGTTTAAATGTGGGCTGTATTGAATTAGCTCCTTATTATCGATGTGTGAATGAAATGGAATTAATATCGTGCTGAGTATTAGAAAAAAGATTAGCAAAATCATATTTTTTTGTAGTCTTATTGCTTTGAGCTTATTGCTTTATGAAAAATATTTACTGTTCGAAGAGAAAAATACTACTCCACAAAAACTTGTCACAAACCCAGTAAAGCTGACAGATGAAGAAAGACAATGGCTTGATACTCATCAGCCTATCCGTATTGCTTTTGATGGCAGCTTTCCGCCTTATAGTTTTATTAATGAATCTGGAGAGGTAGAAGGTATTTCTTTTGATACCCTTCAATTAATCAGTCAAAAGCTTAATATTAAGTTTGAAATTGATAAAAGAACTCAATGGAATCAGATTTATCAGGCCGCGCTTGATAAAGAGGTGGATGTGATTGCCACTATGGTTAAGAGGCCTGAGCGCGAGTTTCAATTTTTGTTCACTCGTCCCTATGTTTTTAAGTCATTAGTTATCGTTACCCATGATAGTAATAAGCAATTAAAACAGCGTAGCCAGTTGTCAGGAAAAACAGTTGCCTTAATTAAAGGTTATCAGTATTCTGAAAATATCTTAAAAGAGTTTCCCTCTATTACACCTTTTTATGTAGATACAATGCATGATGCATTAGAGGCAGTTGAGACCCAACAGGTAGATGCTGCCATTAGTTATTTTGCCGCTACCTATTATATTCAAAATAAATATTTATTAAGTCATATTAAGGTTGTTGCTTTTTATGATCGAAATAGTGCTAATGAAAGTATTGCTATTCGTAAAGATAAGCCTGTGTTGGCTGGAATCTTTCAAAAAGCTTTAGAGTCAATTTCAGAGTCGGAAGTACAGGTTATTAATAGCAAATGGTACCCTCCTATTAGGAAACCCATTGATTATGAAACTATTCGTGACATTGTTAGTGTTTTTGTTGTGATTTTAATCATTTTGGTTATATGGATTGGTCAAATTAAATACCAAAGTAGAAAGCTTAAAATAACTAAAAATGAATTATTGCTAAGCAATCAGGAGCTTAATACTTTAAAAGACAACCTTGAAGTAAAGGTTGATCAACGTACCGAGCAGTTAAAACAGAGTGAACAAAAATATCGTAGTTTAGTTGAGAATTTAAGAGATGAATACTTTTTTTATAAGCATGATTTAGAAGGGGTATTTACTTATTTAAGCCCATCCTTTTCAAGCGTTTTTGGCTACGATGTAGAATATGGGATGAAAAATTTCAGTAGTTTTCTTTCTGATCATAAGGATAATAAAAGGGTGAGTGAGTACACTAATTTAGCTAAAAAAGGGGAAACCCCACCTGCTTATGAAATAGAAGTTATTGATCAAAATGGGGAAAGGCATCGTCTAGAA
>JALSLS010000198.1 GCA_026988195.1 Methylomonas sp. | reverse complement strand
TATGCCTTTGGGAGCAATCTTATTGAGCAGGTGATTTTGAATGGGGAGGTTATTTAATAAATTTTATCAAAACGAATAAGCATAATTAATACGCATTGTAAACTCTGAAAACCTAGGGTACTCTGCCCTGCAATCTCTATGATACTTTTATAAAAACGTGTCCCAAATAAGGGAATGTGTTGAAAGTGAAGTAGTTAGGATGGGGGATAGAAAACGAAGGAAGTTGTCCGATATGATTCAAGGAAACAGGCAGGTAGAAGTGAGGGTTATTTGTATTTCTATCTGCTGCTTGAAAAGAATTGTTGTTCTCTAGATGTTCAAGCAAATCTTGCAGCTATTTTTCTGATTCTTGGCTACTCTAAGTGCTCCTGCCTGCCGGCCAGGCAGGCTTTGGGCTTTGAAGTGTGTGGAGTATTTACTAAAGTCATGTGAACCTCCTTGGTAAGATTCAAAAGGCGTATTTCCTGAAAGGCTAAACTGTGGTCTAATGGTATTTTAAGAGTTTAAAAGGATAATTTACAAAATCAACTTTTACCTCATCAATATAACCAAAGACACCGACTTCACTTATACTGTTTGATTCAAATCTACTCCCAAAAGATTCTATCAGGTTACTGTTTAAAATATGTGATGCCTCACCATTAAATTTTTTATACACAGAAAGGTCTAAATCAATCGAAGTGCGGTGTCCATACCTCAATGCTAGGTTGGTTCCTCCTGCAAGGTAATAGTCCTTTAAGAAGGGCTTGTTCATCAGTTCTGACAAAACCTTCCTCATTTTTTCATCAACTGCTTGCATCCGCCATTGCTTTATAGTATATCAATATTTTTTCAGGAGTCCCCATGAAGTTTTTTAATATGTTATATATTTCCAAATACGTTAAAACAGAATGTACATGGAGTATCTCTAGCTCTGAACCCCTTTCAACTACACGAGAAACCATGAATTCCTTATCTTTGATTACATCGAGTTTATCAAAGTCTGCATCCCAAAATGTTCGTGTTCTAAAAAACTTTTTATTCAGTTTCATAATCCTATCAATCAGTTGATTTAATATATTTTTCTGTCTTCATTTTCTCCACTTTTGTGTATAAAAACCCAATGGTAATCTATTTTTTATTTAACCTTCTTGATTTAATAGTACTGTAAATGAAGATTTATAATGTAACCACCCAGTGAACTGCGGACAAACGTAAAAACAATTTGTGGGTAGTTCACTTAAGACCTGCTTGTTTTAAAATACTATTTTCCGTACCCTTAGCTAGGTCTTTATTTTTCCATGATCTGGCACGGTAACCCTTCCTGATTTGGAAGGATGTTTAAATTGCCCGGCAAGTCAGGAACATACGCACTAAAGCCTGTTTCGGTTTGCTCAATAATAATCATATAGCGCATATTTTGAAGTTTTAATGATAAATCAAATGTACAAAAAAATATTGTTTAATCAGATAGATATAACGTTTATTTAAACTATTTATTTATCGGATTATAGGATCGTAACTTTCCACCAAGGCCCCGTAATTTTAAATACTTATAATACGTTGCTCGTGATATATTTAATTTTTTACAAATTAAATCGATTGTCAAAACACCTTCATTAAAATGCTGTTCGCAAAGCATGGCTACTTGTTTGTTTTTCTCACTTAACCCCTTTGGTGCGCCGAGTATTTTACCTCTCCTTCTAGCACTTTCAAGACCTGCTTTTGTGCGCTCACGAATAATATCCCTTTCGAGTTGAGCAAGAGAAGCAAACATATTAATGATGAATTTAGCATGTGGTGAATCAGTCGTAGTATCTATGAACGCTTCGGTAATACTTTTAAATTGTACCCCTTGTGTATTAAGTTTATCAATCAGCTTGGTAAAATGAATTAAGCTTCTGGCTAATCGATCAAGTTTCCAAACCACTAAAACATCACCAGCTCTGAGCTGGGATAATAATTTATTTAATTGTGTTCTTTCTGCTTTAGCCCCGGAAACAACATCCGAATAAATATTCTTTTCAGAAATTCCATACTTTAAAAAAGCATCAAGTTGTAAGTCAAGATTTTGTTCATGGGTACTCACCCGGGCATAACCAAATATCATAAGTAAAGTATAAATAAACGTTAAAAATTAAACAAATTAATTGCTACGGTAATTTAAACTTTTATTTGAAGGGAAACAAGGATTGCCAATTGTTTAAAATTAGGGTCGTTTAAATGAACTTAGGGCTAATACATTATATTGGGATGTTTTTATGTGACTGTAATGTGACTAAGAGAAAAATAAAGTGCTCATACTCAATAATATAGAGGATTTTAATGTGATTAAAGGAAATTAAGGGGTAATTATTAAAAATATATAGGTATCTTTGAGAAATTTCTTTCCATAGCTGGTTGAAAAATAGCCGCCTAATATCAGTCTCGCTGAGTTAGGCGGTTTTATTTTACAAGCAATATTTCCAAAACACACTATCCATAAAGTTATCCCTCTTCTCCCCTTTCGTTAGAAGCCAATTGGGTTATTTTTTCAAATGATGTGCAATTTCTTAAAAGCCTAAGCTTTGAATTGCACATCACCGTAGCGGTTTACTTTGGAAAAAAAATAGAAGCATATGGGAGTGTGGAGACACAAGCAGACAAGGAGCGGTTGGCAGTTCTTTTATGGGGTCAATTAATGTCTATGACTGTTAGTGCTAGTGCATTGGCGTTCTTTCCTTTGGTTAATTTTTTCATCATAAAAAATGCTGTTTTTCTTTCCACAATAGTGATAATGGCACCTTTTCGGTCTTTTCCAATGATAGTTCCGATCTCCCAATCACCGAAACACTCTTTGTTATTTATGGCATCACTTCTTTTATCAATAGATACTCGGTTTTTAATGGTTATTGATTTCTCACCACCCACAGGACGTTTTCTATGCTTAAGCTGGTGGCGTAAGTGTTTGTAGAGATTTCCTCCCCGCCTCTTAT
>JALSLS010000197.1 GCA_026988195.1 Methylomonas sp. | reverse complement strand
CTAAGGATCGTGTATGGAATAACGTTCTTAAATCCCTGCCCCTTTCTTTGTGATAAAAAATAAGGCGTAATAGCTTTTAAACCTATTAGATTAATCAATGCTCACTTATTCAGACTGGCAAGACATTAGCAAAAGAATTGAACAAGCCACCCACTCCGCTTTTAATGCAACGGATATTCAAACCGTTTCGGGTGGCTGCATAAACACTGCGTACACAATACAGGGTAATAATAAACGTTACTTTATAAAGCTCAATCATGCCCGTTTTATCCACATGTTTGAAGCCGAATCATCTGGATTAGCAGAAATTTTACAAACAAATACTATTAAAGTCCCTCAGCCTATCCTTTCAGGCATCATCAATGAATATGCTTTTTTAGTGTTAGAGCATATTGACCTGACCCCAACAAACCAACATTCAGATATTCAACTAGGCCAGCAATTAGCCGCATTACATAAAAAACCCCAGCCTTTTTTTGGTTGGCACCTAGATAATACTATTGGTTTAACAACACAAATAAACAAATCAAAAGAACATTGGCCAAGCTTTTGGCAGACAAACCGTCTTAACGTTCAACTCACTCTTGCTAAGAATAATGGCGCCAATAGCAAGCTAATCGAAACGGGTGAAGAATTATCTAATGCTTTACCCCTGTTTTTTACCTCTTATTCACCAGCCCCCTCATTACTGCATGGTGACTTATGGTCAGGCAACACATCAATGACAAAACAAGGCCTTGCCATCATTTATGATCCTGCCTGTTACTATGGTGATAGAGAAACAGATATAGCAATGACCGAGTTATTTGGTGGATTTAGCCCCCATTTTTATGCTGCTTATAATGAATATTACCCTTTAGATTCAGCTTATCCCACCCGTAAAATACTGTATAACCTCTATCATATTCTTAATCACTTTAATTTATTTGGCACAAGTTATCAGCAACAAGCACAAAACATGATAGATTCTCTGCTTTCTGAAATTTATTAACAAAACCATTTATGCGTATAGCCCTTGCTTACATTAGCATCATTCTTTTATGGGCAACCACGCCGCTCGCCATAAAATGGAGTGGAGATGGACCAGGGTTTATCTTTGGTGCAGGGTCTCGCATGATGATAGGTGCAGCCTGCATGTTACTTTTACTACTTCTTCGTCGTAAACGCCTACCTTCACACCGCAAAGCTAAAATGACTTATTTAGCTGTTTCCATACAAATATATGCAGCTATGCTTTGTGTTTACTGGGGAGCACAATTTGTCCCTTCTGGCTGGGTTTCGGTAATTTTTGGCTTATCCCCTTTTTTAAGTGCTTTCTTTGCAGCTATTTGGTTAAAAGAACGTAGTTTAAGCTTTGGAAAGGTTTGCTCATATTTTTTAGGCATTTCAGGCTTGAGTATGATGTTTAGTTCGGCATTACAACTCAATGTACAGGCTGTTTATGGTATTTTAGGCATTTTGACTGCGGTCTCTTTACAAACAGCCAGTGCTGTTTGGGTAAAACGTATCCATGCAAAACTTCCGGCTGCCACACAAGTTACTGGAGGACTCGTGTTTGCCTTACCCGCATATATATTAACTTGGCTACTGTTTACTGACGACTCTTGGCCTCAAAACCTAACAACTCTCAACATTGCTTCTATTGTCTACCTGGGTGTCATTGCAACAACCATTGGTTTTGTTCTTTATTATTATTTACTTATACATTTATCAGCAACAACTGTTGGATTTATTCCCTTAATATCTCCCGTGCTCGCTTTATATTTAGGACACACTATTAATCATGAAGCTATTACCTTAAAAATAATAACAGGCACAAGCCTCATCCTTTTTGCCCTTATCATGCATGAATTTTTTGATCGTTTTTTGGGTCACTTAGTTAGCAGAATAAAATCAAGCCTTAACTAATCAAAAAAACAACTTATTTTCACACATCCTTGTGTAAAAAATAATTTATTTAAGCAAATAAACGCTTTTCTATTTCAACTAAAACTAAAGAGTCATGGTGACGCTTTAACATTGAACATGTAGGACGAGGTGGTAATTCCATTTCAACTTCAGCCTTTAATTGGCTAAGGAAATGACGCCTTAACGCTGAATCTTCAGGGATGACTACTTTGTCATTAGCCCCATGTTTTGAGGGTTCTTGAGAGCCACTAAATACACTTCCAACAGGTGTATAAACAACAACATAAGCCAAAGCCAAAGCAACTAGCAAGAATACAACGGTTTCCATTCGAACTCCAAAAAAATAAAACTAAGGGGAAATAACAAGTATAAATTTAAAAAATACTTTTTACTAAGGTTAGGAGAGAACATTCAGTAAGTTTACCTGTTTGACGCAGAATATTGGTTTCACAGGGAAGTTATTAAACCCTCACTCCTTAGGATTCAATCAACAAATCAACTCTATAGTAAGCAATAAACAAACCAAAACAAATAATTTTATTTCAATAATGTATATTCTGTTTATTATTAAAAATAGTTTTATTTTAAATCAAACAGATACAACCTATCAGAAAATAAAATACTTTTAAGGTTGTAGTAGTATCAACCACCGTTTGCTTACAACGCACCTTTTTGGGTAAGCGCCGCCCTAAAAAAGCCCCAGCTCTCAAGAAAACAAGTTCTATATGTGCCCTTATCTTGAGCGCCTAAAAGTGCTTCTATCAAAATTTCGATCCGTCAAACCATTTTTAAAACTATAATCTCCTCACTATATAAAGAGTACTCTTATCCTATTGATGGTTAGTCACCGGCCGCTTTATACATATACTTCCCTAGTTTATGGCTATCAACTTTATAGGATGTGCCGACGCAGGAGGCGCATCAACGGCTAAGTAGTCGCTCATAAGTTATTTAACATTTTATCCCCCGTCATTCCTGCGTGCTCTTAGCAGGAATCTTTGTGACCGTAGAAGATCCCCGCTAAGAGCATGCGGGGATGACGCGATTTTTTTGTT
>JALSLS010000196.1 GCA_026988195.1 Methylomonas sp. | reverse complement strand
GGTATCGTGTAACAGTCTTCACCTATGATTATCATCCAAAAAGAAATAGCAAAACCACAAGGAACCAGTTTTCGTGTTTGAACAAACCTTCAAAAATATAGATGACGTACTCTGGAAAGAACCTGGATGTACCACCGAATTAGATTACACCGAACAGACCTCATGGATACTGTTTCTTAAATATCTGGATGATTTAGAAGGCGAGCGGGCGATTGAAGCGGAGTTGGTTGGTAAACCTTACCACTTTATTATTGATGCACAACATCACTGGTCACGTTGGGCTGCACCTAAACGCGCTGATGGCAGTTTTGACCATGATGCCGCACTCAGCGGAGATGACCTGATTGAATATGTTGATACTGAATTATTCCCTTATCTAAAAGGTTTTAAACAACGCGCGTCATCGGCTGACACCATAGAATATAAGATTGGTGAAATCTTTAGTGAGATTAAAAGTAAGTTTCAAAGTGGTTACTCCTTGCGTGACGTATTAGAACTGATGGATCAGCTACATTTTTGCTCACAGAAAGAAATGCACGAGCTATCTCACCTGTATGAAACCAAAATCAAGAACATGGGTAATGCAGGGCGTAATGGCGGGGAATATTACACGCCACGCCCCTTGATTCGTGCCATGGTTAAAGTCACCAAACCCAGTATAGGTGAAACCATTTATGATGGAGCCTGTGGTTCAGCAGGGTTCTTATGTGAATCACACGACTATCTTCGTTATGATGCGAACGGTAAAGCCTTAGAATTAAGTACCAACCAGTTACAAACCCTACAAACCAAAACCTTCTATGGCAGAGAAAAGAAAAGTCTCGCCTATGTCATTGCCATTATGAATCTGATTCTGCATGGCATCGACACTCCCAATATTATCCACACCAACACATTGGCAGAAAACTTGGCGGATGTGCAGGAAAAAGACCGTTACGACATTATCCTAGCCAATCCTCCTTTTGGTGGCAAAGAACGTAAAGAAATACAGCAGAACTTCCCGATTAAAACCGGTGAAACAGCCTTTTTATTTTTACAACACTTCATTAAATTCCTCAAAGCCGGTGGTCGTGGTGCGGTGGTGATTAAAAACACCTTTCTATCAAATTCGGATAATGCCTCTAAAGCACTCCGTCAGGAATTATTAGAAAGCTGTAATTTACATACTGTGCTGGATTGTCCTGGTGGAACGTTTTTAGGCGCAGGGGTTAAAACCGTGGTGCTGTTTTTTAATAAAGGCGAATCCACTAAAAAGGTTTGGTATTACCAGTTAAACCCAGGCAGAAATATGGGTAAAACTAATCCATTGAATGATGGTGACTTAAAAGCATTTGTTGAATTACAAGCCAGTTTTGCAGCGAGCGAACAGTCTTGGACGGTCAATGCTGAGGATATAGACCAGAATAGCTTTGACCTGTCGGTTAAGAACCCTAATAAAGCAGAAGAAGCACCTTTGCGTGAACCGCAGGAGTTGTTAGCTGAAATTGCAACGTTAGACTTGGAGAGTGCAAAAGTTCTGAAAGGTATCAGAGGTATGTTATGAACCAGTGCTGGGCTTTTACGCATGGTTTCCACGCTCCACATGGGAATTCATCTGGGAACGTCCTGCGTTCCCTGATGCAGGAGCGTCACTGGCTGCATTCCCACGCAGAGCGTGGGAACGAGATAATATTAAGGAAATATTATGACAGAAATTGACAATAATGATTACGGTCAATTTTTGCAGACCATTAAACAGAATATTCGCTCGCACCAACTTCATGCAATGCAAGCCGTTAACAAGGAGTTGCTCGCTCTGTATTGGAAAATAGGCGAAAGTATTCAGAAAAAACAACAGGCTTTAGGCTGGGGGAAATCAGTTGTACAAACACTGGCTAAAGACTTGCAAACAGAGTTTCCTGGGCGCAATGGCTTTTCAAGTCAGAATCTTTGGTTAATGCGGCAGTTTTACAATGAATATGCTGAGAATGAAAAACTCCAACCATTGGTTAGAGAAATTAGCTGGAGTAAAAATCTGTTAGTGATGAGTCGTTGCAAAGATGACTTAGAGAGAGAGTTTTATTTACGTGCAACGGCACGTTATGGCTGGACAAAGGCGGTATTGCAGCATCAAGTTGATAATCAAAGTTATCAGAAATATTTATTAGGACAAACTAATTTTGAACAAGTTTTGCCTGAGAGTATTCGCTCTCAAGCTATATTGGCTGTTAAAGACCATTACAGTTTTGATTTTTTGGAGTTAAGTACGGCTCATTCGGAAAGGGAGTTAGAGCAGGCACTTATACAGAATCTACGCCATTTTTTAATTGAAATGGGTGGCAGTTTTGCTTTTATCGGTAATCAACACCGCTTAGAAGTGGGTGGTCAAGAATATTTTATTGATTTATTACTATTTCACCGTCGTTTACGTTGCCTAGTGGCTATTGAACTAAAAATTGGAGATTTTAAACCTGAGCATAAAGGAAAAATGGAGTTTTACCTTGAAGCACTAGAGAATCAGGAACGGTTTGAAGGCGAAAACAGTCCCATTGGAATTATTATTTGTCGCAACAAAAATAAAACCGTGGTCGAATATGCCTTAAGAACAGCGAGCCGCCCAATTGGTGTGGCAAGTTATACAGTTGTCCCACAGTTGCCAGAAGATTATCGAAATGAATTACCAAGCCCAGAAGAGATTGCAGAGCGCTTGAAAGCGTGGGAGGAAATTGATAATGGATGATGAGAAAATGACAATGGGTAATGGTCAATTGGGTGTAGGGTGGCGAGTGGAGCGACTTGGAGCTATGTGCGAGGTGATTGCTGGTCAATCTCCACAAGGTAAATTTTACAATGATACGGGAACAGGTACGCCTTTTTATCAAGGTAAAAAAGAATTTGGTGATAAGTTCATTAGGGCACCAAAAAAATGGACAAGTCATATAACCAAAATGGCATATCTAAATGATATTCTTATGTCTGTTCGTGCTCCTGTTGGTCCTATTAATTTTGCGACACAGAGCCTTTGTATTGGAAGAGGTTTAGCTGCTATACGAGCTGGGGAAGATATTGATAAAGACTTTTTATTCTATCAGTTGCTATCTAAACAAAATGAAATTAAAGGTAATGAAGGTGCTGTTTTTGCTTCAATTAATAAAGCACAAATTGAAAACTTAGAAATTAGCCTTCCATCACTCCCCGAACAAAAACGCATTGTTGCCATTCTGGATGAAGCTTTTTCAGGTATCAGTCTAGCGGTAGCCAATGCCGAGAAGAACCTTACTAATGCCCGTGAGTTGTTTGAAAGCTATCTTAATAATATATTTACTCAGAAGGGTGATATTGTATTAGGAAAACTTTCAGATATAACAACAGATATTACTGATGGAGACCATTCCGCACCGCCTAAATCGTCTGAAGGGATTCCATTTATAACAATTTCTAATGTAAATAAAAAAACTGGATTAATTGATTTTACAAAAACTTTTAAAGTGCCTGAAGAGTATTTCAATAACCTTAAACTTAATAAAAAGCCAATGTTTGGTGATGTTCTGTATACGGTAACTGGCTCGTATGGTATTCCAGTTAAAATACCTAAGGGTGTTGATTTTTGTTTTCAACGACATATTGGATTACTTCGTCCAAATGAGAGAACGCATAGTTCATGGCTTTACTATGCTTTGTTATCCCCTATGGTATTTAAACAAGCTACTGAAAGAGCAACTGGCACAGCACAGAAAACGGTTTCATTAAGAGTTCTTCGTAGTATCCAAGTGCCATTAATGAATTGGAAGGAACAAGAAAGTGTTGTTAAAAAACTTGATGAAATGTGGATGAAAACTCAATATTTAGAAAGCATCTACCAACAAAAACTAACAGCCCTAAAGGAACTAAAACAATCCATCCTACAAAAGGCATTCAATGGTGAATTAACTCAAAGGGAAGAAAATGTCTGACTCTTCTCCATTCCCCACTGAAAATCTTGCGTTGGTTTGCGAAGTTCGTCAGCTTATTGATACAGCTAAGCAACGTGCAGCTGTGGCGGTTAATGCTGAAATTAGTCTACTTTACTGGCAAATAGGTAAAAGGATTAAGCAAGAAGTTTTGCTGGGTGAACGGGCTGAGTATGGCAAGCAAGTTATTACAGGTTTATCAAAGCAGTTAAAACAAGTTTATGGCAAAGGTTGGGGTGAACAACAACTGCGCCATTGTTTGTATGCAGCCAATACGTTTAATGATGAAAAGATTTTCTACACACTGTGTAGAGAATTGAGCTGGTCACATTTACGCCAGTTAATGTATATGGATGATAGCTTAAAACGTGATTTCTATATTGAAATGTGTCGCATGGAGCGTTGGAGTGTAAGGCAATTACAGGAACGCATCAATTCGATGCTGTTTGAGCGCACGGCACTAAGTAAAAAGCCTGAAGAAACCATTAATCATGATTTAGCCATGCTGCGTGAGGAAAAACAGGTTTCACCCAGTTTGTTACTCAAAGACCCCTATGTTCTAGATTTTTTGGAGATGAACGACCGTTATCTGGAAAAAGATTTAGAAGATGCCATTTTACGAGAAATGGAGCAATTTTTATTGGAATTAGGTTCGGGCTTTAGTTTTGTGGCACGGCAAAAGCGCATGCAAATTGATGACGATGATTTTTATCTGGATTTGCTATTTTATAATCGCAAACTGAAACGTCTAATTGCCATAGATTTAAAGTTAGGTAACTTTCGCCATGAACATAAAAGTCAGATGGAATTGTATTTACGCTGGCTGGCAAAATATGAACAAGAACCAGATGAGCAACCCCCTTTAGGGATTATTTTGTGTGCAGGTAAAAAAACAGAACAAATTGAACTGCTAGAATTAGATAAAAGTGGTATTCATGTGGCGGAGTATTTAACCCTACTGCCTGCTAAAGAAGTGTTAGCGGCTAAGTTACATGAGTCCATTGCACATGCAAAATTAAAGCATAATCAATTAAGATAATAAATAGGGTGCATCATTACAAATCGTTCCTCACGCTCCATCGTGGGAATGCAGCCAAAGACGCTCCAGCGTCAACTAATAAGACGGAAAAGAAAAGTGGGAAGAAGCCGTTACCTCATTACAGAGCTAGATAAACCTTATTTTATGACCTGCACAGTTATGGAATGGCTACCTGTCTTTACCCGCCCAGAAACAGTACAAATCATACTTGATTGTTGGCAATATCAACGAGAGCATGAAGGCTTAAAGCTCTACGGTTTTGTTGTTTTAGAAAACCATTTACACTTTATTGCTCAAGCACCGAGACTGGATAAATGCATCAATAGTTTTAAATCATTTACGGCAAGAAAGTTAATCGATTATTTAAAAGCTCATCATATTGAGCAATTATTAACACGGCTTAGTTTTGCTAAGCGCGCTCATAAATTTGATAGGGAGTATCAATTTTGGCAAGAAGGGGGTCATGCTGAAATGGTTTTTAATGAGGATATAATGCGTGAGAAGTTAAAGTATATACATGAAAATCCTGTTAAGCGTGGCTATGTTAATAAGGCTGAGTATTGGCGGTGTTCTAGTGCTAGTAATTATGAAGGTTTGGGAGGGGTTATTGATGTTGATCATTGGTGAGTCGACGCTGGAGCATCTTTGGCTGCATTCCCACGCTGGAGCGTGAGGAACGATTATGTGGACTGAAATATTATGAATGAAGCTGAAACTCGTGCAGAATTAATCGACCCCGCATTAAACTTAGCGGGCTGGGGTAAGGTTGAGGGTAGTCGCGTTAGGCGAGAACTTATCGCTCCTGGTCGTTTAGTGGGTGGTGGTAAACGTAGTCAATCAGATATTGCCGATTATGTGCTGGTGTATCACGGCCAAAAGCTTGCTGTGATTGAAGCGAAAAGACTTGGTTTATCTGATACTGAAGGTTTAGCACAAGCCAAGCGTTACGCCACAAAACTACAAGCTCGTTTTGCCTACTCTACTAATGGTGAAGGTATTTACCGTGTTGATATGGAAACAGGGGAGGAAGGTCATGTTGAGTCCTACCTGTCACCTGATGAATTATGGCAACAAACCTTTGCGGACAAAGACCCCGTCACAAAAGCATGGCGTGAACATTTTGCGGCTATTCCCTTTGAAGATAAAGGCGGCACATGGGAAGCCCGTTATTATCAACACAATGCGATTAATCAAGCCTTAGAATCTATAGTTTTAGGTAAAGACCGTATTCTATTAACATTGGCTACAGGGACAGGTAAAACCTTTATTGCCTTTCAGTTGGCATGGAAGTTGTTTCAAAGTCGTTGGAACCTAAAAGACTGGAATAACGGGTCAGAACCGAGCCGCAGACCACGAATTCTATTTTTAGCTGACCGAAATATATTGGCTGACCAAGCTTATAATTCATTTTCTGCCTTTCCAGAAGATGCCTTAATTCGTATTTCACCAGAAACCATCCGTAAAAAAGGCAGAGTCCCTAAGAATGGAAATATCTTCTTCACCATTTTTCAGTCTTTTATGTCGGGTAAGGATGATGAAGGAAACCCCGCCCCCAGCTTTAGTGATTACCCTGAAGACTTTTTTGATTTTATTATTATTGATGAATGCCATCGCGGTGGTGCGAATGATGAAGGCAACTGGCGGGGCATTTTAGAATACTTTTCACCCGCTATTCAGTTAGGTTTAACAGCGACACCCAAGCGTAAAGGCAATGTTGATACCTATGCCTATTTTGGTGAGCCAGTGTTTACCTATTCGCTTAAAGAAGGTATTAATGATGGTTATCTAACCCCTTTTAGAGTCAGGCAGTTTGCCACCACGATGGATGATTACACCTATACCGCAGATGATGTAGTGGTAAAAGGTGAGGTGGAAGAGGGAAAGCGATACTCTGAAGATGATTTTAACCGTCTTATCATTATTCCAGAGCGTGAAGCTTATCGGGTTAAAACCTTTATGGAGTTGATAGACCAGAAACAAAAGACCCTGATTTTTTGTGCGACTCAAAAGCATGCGTTAACCGTACGTGATTTAATTAATCAGACCAAGCAAAGTAGTAACCCAAACTATTGTATTCGTGTTACCGCTGATGATGGTAAAGAAGGTGAACGTTGGCTAAGGGTGTTTCAAGATAATGAAAAAACAATTCCCACGATTTTAACCACCTCACAAAAACTCTCGACTGGAGTTGATGCGCGTAATGTACGCAATATTGTGCTGATGCGACCGGTTAATTCAATGATTGAATTTAAGCAGATTGTTGGCAGAGGGACACGTTTATTTGATGGTAAGGATTATTTTACTATTTATGATTTTGTTAAAGCCTATGAGCATTTTAATGATGCTGAATGGGATGGTGAGCCGTTGGAGCCTGAGTTATGTGAACGCTGTAGTAAAAGCCCTTGTGTTTGCATGAAAGAACCTCCTGTCGAGTGTTATTTGTGTGGGCAAAAGCCATGCGTCTGTGAAAAGCCAGAAATTGAACCTTGTGATGTTTGTGGTGATATACCCTGCATTTGTGAGAAAAAAGTAAAGATTGAAATTAAATTAGCCGATGGCAAAGCTCGTAAGATAAAGCATATTGATACCCTGTCATTTTGGGCGGCAGATGGTAACCCCATATCCGCTGCTGAGTTTATAAAAAACCTATACGGTGAACTCCCTGAACTCTTTAAAGATGAAGATGAGTTAAGAGCTTTGTGGGGTAAGCCTGATACCCGTAAAGTCTTATTAGCGGGTCTGGAAGATAAAGGCTTTGGCCGTGAACAACTGGAAGATGTTAAACAAATGATTGATGCAGAACATAGTGATGTGTTTGATGTTCTATCTTACATTGCTTTTGCATCAGTCCCCATAACTAGGAAAGAGCGTGTTAATAACCATAAACCGCTTATTTTTAAATATTACGCTGACCCACAACAGCAGTTTTTAGATTTTGTTTTAGATCATTATATTTCAGATGGAGTGGGTGAGTTGGATATGGAGAAATTGCCTGATTTAATCAAAGCTAAATATCAAACGGTAAGAGATATTCCTATTGAGCTGGGGAGTATTGCTGAAATACGTGAGGTGTTTGTTGGGTTTCAGGCACATTTGTATAGTGGAAAAGAAGAGCTGTAAAATGGAAATAGAAAAAGCAATCTCAATTATAAAAGCATTGTCTGAAGGAATTGATCCCTACACAGGCGAACAATATTCCCCAGAGAGTCCATATCAAATGCCCGACACTGTTAGGGCATTACACATGGCGGTAATGGTTTTAGAAAAGCATCAGAAAACAAACCTTCGCCAGCAGGATTTACCTCGCAGTGCAGGGAAGCCGTGGAATGATGATGAAGATAAGCACTTAATTGAAGCGTATGATACAGGTACACCTATAAAGGAAATTTCAGAATTGCACGATAGAACAGTTGGAGCAATCAGGTCTAGGCTAGTAAAGCATGGTCGAATTAAAAATAGTTGATCTGTTGATTGATAGTTATACTTCGCACGGTCACGGATGCGGAATTTATAGCGAGTTGATTTTTGTTGATAGCAAGGCGCTGAAATGGGCGCATAGCAAGCTACGCAACTATTTCAGCAACACTGCCTATCGACACAAATCGACCGATAGAAATCCGCAGTCGTGACCGTGTGAAGTATAAGAGCGAGGGGTTTATTAAATCCAAAAGTTATAGAGTGCACTTCGTACCTCAACACACCCTATAAATCTAGCTTCGACTAAATAAACTAGCTTGTTTTTTGTTGAAACTCTAAAATCCTTTTGCTGCAGGTTTTATTAATAATGAAAAATGCAGCGATTAAAATAGGATTAACCAACCAAGTCTGCATAGGAACATTGGCAATGTTTTCTAAATCAGTGACGACTAAAATCAATGAAACTGTGAAAAATATCATTCCTAGTCCCGAAATATGTTTAAAAACGGTATAAAAGATATGCATGCTATTCCTTAAAGGTAGGGTTTTAGAAATTCTATTTTTTGCATACTAATATATATTTTATATTTATTCACGTTTTTAATCGGTATTTTTCATTATATAGGCTAAAAATAAGGCTCCCTTTTATGGTATTCTATAGGGCTTAATTTTGTGGGATGATTTATGCGGACTCGCGTTAAAATATGTGGCTTTACTCAAGTACAAGATGCAGTGGAAGCTGCGATTCTTGGAGTAGATGCGATAGGTTTAGTTTTTTACCCCCCAAGCCCTAGAAATATTAGTATTGACAAGGCTATTGAGATTACTAAAGCTTTGCCTGCTTTCGTAACCACAGTTGCATTATTTGTTGATGAGCAGGAAGCTCGGATACGTGAGGTATTAACAAAAGTCCCTATTGATTGTATTCAATTTCATGGTGATGAATCTGCTGATGCCTGTAGAATTTATAATAAGCCTTATATTAAAGCAATAAGGATGAAGCCCGAATTAGATGTTATGGCTTTAGCTGAAGAATATGATGATGCATCTGCTTTATTGTTGGATGCATACCACCCTGGTATTAAAGGCGGAAGTGGAAGTAAATTTGATTGGGATTTAATCCCAAATAACTGTTGTTTGCCGGTGATTTTAGCCGGTGGTTTGCAGGTGGATAATGCAATGCAAGCAGTTCAGTTCGTTAAACCTTATGCGCTGGATGTCAGTAGCGGGGTTGAGAGTAGTAAAGGTATTAAGGATGTAGCTAAAATGGCTGCATTTATTCAAGTGACTAAAGAAGGCGACAGGTAAATACATGTATAACATGCCGGATGAACGAGGCCACTTTGGCCCTTATGGCGGGATTTTTGTAGCAGAAACATTGATGCCTGCTATTACGGAATTGAATGAAGCATACCAACGCTACATGAAAGACCCAGAATTTATTGCCGAACTTGATGCTGATTTACAGCATTATGTTGGGCGACCATCTCCTCTATACCATGCAGAACGTTGGAGTAGAGAGCTAGGCGGTGCACAGATTTATCTAAAACGTGAAGACCTTAACCATACCGGTGCTCATAAAGTTAATAATACAATTGGTCAAGCTCTATTGGCCAAGCGGATGGGTAAAACCAGAATTATAGCTGAGACAGGTGCGGGCCAGCATGGTGTTGCTACAGCAACCGTTGCTGCAAGACTAGGTTTGGAATGTGTTGTTTACATGGGCGCTGTTGATGTTGAGCGGCAGAAACAGAATGTATATCGAATGAACTTATTAGGTGCCAAAGTGGTACCTGTCCATTCTGGTTCGAGTACTTTAAAAGATGCTTTAAATGAAGCAATGAGGGACTGGGTCACCAATATTGATGATACTTTTTATATCATTGGAACAGTAGCAGGGCCTCACCCTTATCCAGCGATGGTACGTGATTTTCAAACCATTATTGGGCGCGAAGCAAAACAACAATGTCAAACACAAACAGGCCAGCTTCCTGATGCTTTAGTTGCTTGTGTGGGAGGAGGGTCAAATGCTATCGGTTTATTTCATCCTTTTATTGATGATGAAGCTGTGAAGATTTATGGAGTTGAAGCGGCCGGTGATGGGATAGAAACGGGACGTCATTCGGCACCTTTATGTGCAGGTAGGCCTGGTGTTTTGCACGGAAATAGAACTTATTTAATGGCTGATGATGATGGTGAAATTATTGAAACACATTCAATATCAGCGGGTCTTGATTATCCGGGGGTAGGTCCGGAGCATTCATGGCTAAAAGATATTGGTAGAGTAGAGTATGTCAATATTACTGATGATGAAGCAATGGGTGGGTTTTATGCTTTAACTAAACTTGAAGGTATTATCCCCGCACTTGAGTCCAGTCATGCTTTGGCTTATGCGATGAAACTTGCACCTACAATGGCTAAAGACAAAATTATTATTGTTAATTTGTCTGGGCGAGGTGATAAAGATATGCATACTATTAGGATAAGAGAAGGGGTTGAATTATGAGTCGCTTAAAAACTCGATTTGATGAATTAGCTAAAGCAGGACGTAAAGCTCTGATCCCTTTTATTACTGCAGGTGACCCTAATCCAGAGTTTACAGTGCCAATGATGCACGCAATGGTAGAGGCGGGTGCAGATGTCATTGAGCTAGGGGTTCCTTTTTCTGACCCTATGGCAGATGGGCCGGTTATTCAAAGAGCTAGCGAAAGGGCATTAGAACAGCATACAGGACTGAGAAAAGTTTTAAGTTTAGCCGCAGAATTTAGAAAAACTGATCAGAATACACCGGTAGTTTTAATGGGTTATTTAAACCCGATTGAGATTATGGGTTATGAGGATTTTGCAAATGCTGCTCAACGGGCTGAAATAGATGGTGTATTAACCGTTGATTTGCCACCAGAAGAAGCAGAAGAATGTGTGGCTTTATTAAAAGCCAGAGATATTGATCAGATATTTTTACTAGCACCGAATAGCCCTGTTGAAAGAATAAAAAAAATGGATGCGGTGGGGAGTGGTTATCTTTATTATGTTTCTGTTAAAGGTGTAACAGGTGCGGGTCACTTAGATACTTTAGATGTTGAGCGTAAATTAGCTGAAATTAAGCAATATACGGATTTACCAGTAGGTGTTGGGTTTGGGGTGAAAGATGCTGAGACTGCCAAGACTATTGCAAATTTAGCGGATGGTGTGGTGGTAGGAAGTGCCTTTATTAGTAAAATTGAAGCCAACCTAGATAACCCAGAACAAGCAAAAATAGAAATAATTGATTTAATAAAATCCATGCGCCAAGCAATGGATAGTTAAGAATAGACTCGGAGTAAGACACAATGAATTGGTTTAAAAAATTAATCCCGACAACAATTAGAACAGAGTCATCTTTTAAAAAAACTACCGTTCCAGAAGGTTTGTGGAACAAATGTCCTAGTTGTGATGCAATTTTATACAATGCTGAATTAGAAAAAAATTTTAGTGTTTGCCCAAAATGTGAACATCATATGCGAATTTCAGCTAGAACACGGTTGAATATGTTCTTGGATAAAGAAGAGATAGTTGAGATTGGATCCGGTTTGAAGTCAAATGATCCTTTGAAATTTAAGGATTCAAAAAAATATAAAGATCGTTTGAACCAAGCTCAAAAAAACACCAAAGAAAATGATGCTTTGGTGGTTATGCAAGGTAAGTTACATGGTAAAGGTATTGTTGTTGCTGCTTTTGACTTTGGCTTTATGGGCGGGTCGATGGGGTCGGTTGTTGGTGAAAAGTTTGTGCGTGGAATTAATAAAAGTTTAGAGTTGGGCGTCCCTTTTATTGTTTTTACTGCAAGTGGCGGTGCTCGAATGCAAGAGTCTTTATATTCATTATTTCAAATGACTAAGACCAGTGCTGCGCTGACTAAATTATCAGAAGCAGGTCTTCCTTATATTTCATTTATGACTGATCCTACGATGGGAGGGGTCTCAGCAAGTTTGGCAATGTTAGGTGATATTAATGTTGCTGAGCCAAAGGCACTCATTGGCTTTGCAGGTCCTCGGGTGATAGAGCAAACAGTGAGAGAAACCTTGCCTGATGGTTTTCAGCGCAGTGAGTTTTTACTAGAGCATGGCGCTATTGATATGATTATTGACCGTCGTGAAATGAGAGAAAAGATTAGTAGTATTCTATCGATGTTAATGGCTTCTTATATTGCTGAGACAGAAATTGCATAGTAGGAAGGACTAAAATCCACTTCTACTGTTAACTTGGTATTCATCGTTGTAAATTTTCGCCTTCCTCCTTTATAAAAGGTAAAGGCTGAGATAAGGTATCTGTCTAATGCAAAAACTTTTATGCCGATTACTTAGGAGGGAGGGTTTGATAATACCCTCGTTCCTTAAAGTATCTAACGGCTATTCTCCGAATTAAAATGGCGAGATTTGATTTACTTTTAGACTGGTTAAGCTGGCAAGAAGGCTTTCATCCTAGGTCGATAGATTTAGGTTTGGAGCGTGCCGCTACTGTCTTTAAGTTGTTAAACCCAGAAGCTATTAAGCCACCAACTATTATAGTCGCTGGCACCAATGGTAAAGGATCATGTATTGCTTACTTAGAAGCCATATATCGTGCGCAAGGGTACCGAGTCGGCGCCTATACATCGCCTCATATTTTAAGGTATAACGAACGAATTCGTATTAATGGTGAATCAGTTCCAGATGCTGATATCTGTATGGCTTTTGAAAGGATAGATAAAGTTCGAAATGAGGTGTCACTAAGTTATTTTGAATTTGGAACTTTAGCCGCTTTAGATATTTTTTGGCGCTCTGGTTTGGATGTTCAATTACTTGAAGTTGGGTTGGGGGGGCGACTGGATGCGGTTAATATTATCGATTCAGATGTCGCATTAGTGACTAGCATTAGTATTGATCATATTGATTGGCTTGGGGGAACCCGTGAAGCTATTGGTTTTGAAAAAGCGGGTGTTTTTAGAAAAAATACAGCTGCAGTCATTGGCGACATAGACCCACCTGCTTCGTTAACTCGGCAAGCCGAAAAAATTCAAGCATCAATATTAAGAATTGGGCATGAATTTGATTTTCAACAAGGTAAAGAGGGGTGGACGTGGACAGGTCAAGGACAACACCCACAGCAATACATTGAACTTCCAGACCCAGCGTTAAAAGGTGAACATCAATATCGAAATGCAGCATCAGTATTGATGGCTATCACTGAAATGAATGAAATATTACCCGTTTCAGAACAATCTATTCATCATGGATTACAACATATTCAATTAAAAGGTCGTTTTCAGATTGTCGAAGGTGAAGTGCCTGTACTTCTTGATGTTGCACACAACCCTCAGGCAGTGACTGCACTGCTTAGTTATTTACAAAGTGATTTTTCGGGTAAAAAAATTCATGCTGTTTTTGCAATGATGAAGGATAAAGATATAACGGGTGTTATTGATATTATAAAACCAGTGGTTACAAACTGGTTTCTTGCCCCCCTAAAGACCCCTCGGGCAGCAAGTGAATCTTTAATGAAAACTTATTTCAATGCTTGCCAATTGAGTGATGTCAATACTGGGTTTAAAGACTTTTCAGAAGCTTATGCTGCAGCAGAGAAACGGGCTGAACAGGGCGACTTAATTTTAGTCTTTGGCTCATTCTTTTTAGTGTCAGAGTATTTGCTTAATTCGGAAATGACTTGAGGTAATATTATGGACCAACAACTAAAACAACGTTTAGTCGGCGCAGTCGTTATTACGTCATTAGCAGTCATTTTTGTTCCAATGTTATTTGATGATCCTATTGACCAGTCAGGTAAAATGATTGGCGAGTTAGAAATTCCACCTTTACCCGTTGAGGCAGTTAATAGCAAGCTGAGTAAATTACCTAACAACAAAAGGGATGTGACTCGTTTGCCAAAGCCTAAAGTATTAAAGCAACTAGAAGCAAAAAAGGTACTCCATAAAATGGAGCGTTGGTTTGTGCAACTAGGTACGTTTGGTGATAAAAGTAATGCTATGGCGTTACAAAAAAAAATTATTGGACAAGGGTTTCCGGTTAAAGTTAAGTCTGTGTCAACTGCTAAGGGTGTTATGTATAGGGTTATCGTTGGGCCAGAGCTAAATAGGAAAAGGGCAGAGCAATTAAAGCTTAAAATAGACAAGCTTAATAAGCTGACCAGTATCCTGAGTTTAAACGATGATTGATTTGTGTGATGGGTTATTCGTTATTAATGAACAATCCTCTGAATTGTTTTATGTTTAAATACTAATGAATATCAGAATGAGGAATGTTTAGGATTATGGAATATCAATTAATCTGGATAGATTACGCCATTATTGGACTAATATTTATATCATCTATTATTGGTTTGCTGAGAGGGTTTGTCAGAGAAGCGTTTTCTTTAGTCTTATGGATTGTTGCTATTTGGGTTGGGTTAACTTTTAGCCGTGATTTTTCAAGTTTTTTGGAAGGTATTATTAATTACCCATCAGCAAGAATTGCCACAGCATTTGCTATTTTATTTGTCATTACCTTAATTTTAGGGGCAATTATTGGTTACTTGTTGGGTGAGTTGGTTAAACGAACAGGATTAACAGGTTCAGATAGGTTTGCAGGGATGATTTTTGGAATAGCACGAGGATTTGTGGTTGTTGCTATTATTATTATGTTGGCAGGTCTAACCCCTTTGCCTGAAGACTCATGGTGGAAAGAATCTATTTTGATTCCACCTTTTCAATCATTAGCCGTTTGGTTGAATGACCATGTTCCGTCAAGTTTGGCTGGATATGTTAAATATTAATTACGAAGGTTTCTATACATGTGTGGTATTGCTGGTATTGTTTCTCACCAAAATGTCAATCAGGAGCTTTACGACGCTCTTACCGTTTTGCAGCATCGAGGGCAGGATGCCGCCGGGATTGTAACCTGTGCTGATGGGCGATTTTATTTACGAAAAGATAATGGGCTAACACGGGATGTGTTTTCTGATGAGCAAATGATTAAGCTCAGAGGCTCTATGGGAATTGCCCACGTTAGATACCCAACAGCTGGGTGCTCAAGCTCGGCAGAAGCTCAACCTTTTTACGTGAACTCCCCTTTTGGTCTGACACTAGCTCATAATGGTAATTTGACCAATACAGAAGAGTTAAAAGAAGAACTCTTTAAGGAAGATCAACGCCACTTAAATACTAATTCTGATTCGGAAATTTTACTTAATGTTTTTGCACATGAGTTGCAAGCTTTAGGGAAGTTACGGATTGATGAAAATGATGTTTTTAAGGCTGTTTCTGCTGTACATAAACGCTGTAAAGGTGCTTATGCGGTGGTTATTATGATAGCAGGCTATGGGGTTTTAGCCTTTAGAGACCCGCATGGCATTAGGCCTATAGTGTTTGGTGAAAGAAAAACGGAAAAGGGTTCTGACTTTATGGTCGCCTCTGAAAATGTAGCGCTTAGTGTGTTGGATTTTGAATTGACTCGAGATATAGAGCCTGGCGAAGCTATTTTTATTGAAGCAACAGGAAAGTTACATACCAAACAATGCTCAGATGTGGTAGATCATTGTCCTTGTATTTTTGAATATGTTTATTTTGCAAGACCCGATTCAATCATTGATAATATTTCAGTTTATAAAGCTCGTTTAAGAATGGGTGAGAAATTAGCCGATAAAGTGCTACGTGAATGGCCAGATCACGATATTGATGTTGTTATTCCCATTCCAGACACCAGTAGAACCTCTGCCTTGCAAATGGCTTACAATTTAGGAGTCAAGTTCCGGGAAGGGTTTATGAAAAACCGTTATATCGGGCGGACTTTTATTATGCCTGGTCAGCAAATGCGTAAAAAATCAGTGAAGCAAAAATTAAATGCGATTGGTTTAGAGTTTGAAGGTAAAAATGTCTTGTTAGTGGATGATTCTGTGGTCAGAGGCACAACTTCAGAACAAATTATTCAAATGGCTAGAGATGCAGGTGCAAAAAAAGTATATTTTGCTTCAGCAGCCCCACCTGTGAGATACCCGAATGTTTATGGTATCGATATGCCCGCGGTTGAAGAGTTAATTGCACATAACCGTACCGAAGAAGAAGTCGGTCAAGCAATTGGTGCGGATAAAATGATTTATCAGGATTTAGAAGACTTAATCGATGCAGTTAAAGGAAAAAGTTCAAAAATCACTCATTTTGATACTTCATGTTTTAACCATGAATATATTACGGGTGATATTGATGAAGCCTATTTAGATCGAATTAATATGCTTAGAAACGATAGTGCACAAGGTGGACGTAACTCTGAAAATTTTATTATTGATATTCAGAATGCTAATTAATCAGAAAAATAGAAAGTAAATGACAGATTTTGACTGGAACGACTATTCATTAGAAACACAAGCAATAAGAGCAGGGCATAACAGAACTCATGAAGCTGAGCACAGTATGCCAATATTTGCGACTTCCAGTTATGTCTTTAGCAGTGCCGAAGAAGCGTCATTAAAATTTACTGGGCAAGTGCCGGGTAATATTTACTCTCGCTTTACTAATCCAACCGTTGATATTTTTCAAAAGCGTTTAGCTTTAATGGAGAAAGGGGAGCGTTGTCTGGCTTTTGCCTCTGGAATGGCCGCGATTATGGCGGTGGGAATGGGGTTGTTAAAAGCGGGTGATCATGTGGTTTCATCCCGTAGTGTATTTGGTAATACTATCTTAATGTTTCAAAATTATTTTGGAAAATTTGGGGTAGACACAGATTTTGTTAAATTAACGGATCTTGCGGCTTGGGAGGCTGCGATAAAACCAAATACCCGATTTCTTTTTTTAGAAACGCCTTCAAACCCATTAATTGAAATAGCGGATATTAAAGCACTGGCTGATATAGCACATAAGCATGGATGTTTATTAGTGGTAGATAATGTTTTTTGCACCCCTGTATTGCAAAAACCGTTGCAACTAGGAGCTGATATTATTGTACATTCAGCGACAAAGTATATCGATGGTCAAGGACGCTGTGTAGGTGGCGCTGTTATTGCCAGTGATGAGATTATCGAAAAATTTATTTATCCGTATCTACGTACGGGTGGGGCAACCATGAGTGCCTTTAATGCCTGGGTGTTTTTATCAGGGCTGGAAACATTGGCCGTACGAATGAAAGCACATTGTGAAAATGCTTTTGAATTAGCCAAATGGTTGGAGCAACAACCTACAGTTGCTAAAGTTTATTACCCAGGGCTTGAATCACATGCTCAACATGAACTTGCAAAGCGGCAGCAAACGGGGTTTGGTGGCGTGGTTAGTTTTGAATTGAAAGGTGGAAAAGAACAGGCCTGGAAATTAATAGATGCTACAAAAATGTTATCTATTACTGCTAATTTAGGTGATGTGAAAACTACCATTACTCACCCAGCAACAACGACTCACGGACGGTTAAGCCCTGAAGTAAGAGCAGAAGTAGGAATCACTGATAGTCTAGTGCGGATCTCTGTTGGGTTGGAAAATGTGGGTGATGTAAAAGAGGACTTACAGGCAGGGTTGTAACAATAAATAAACCAGCAAAATAATCCCCAAGCTCTGTATCACTGCAATAGTAGGATGGGCAAAGGAGGTACGACGTGCCCATCAATGCCATCGTGCTGAATTGATGGGCACGCTATCGCTTTGCCCATCCTACAGTGTCTTTAGTTTAATGGCGGTGACGCTCTGCACGGAGTTTCATTGCTGAACGCTTCTATGTTCCGTGACACTGGGTTATTTATTGTAAGGTTTCTAAGTTAAGAAAGAGGTGCCTTATTTGTGGTAACCGTTCAGTCCCCCCTTTGGAAAAGAGAAGTTAGGGGAGATTTTATTAGACAAATCCCTCTCAATCCCCCTTTTTCAAAGGGGGAAGTGAACGGTTACTATTTGTGCTATTTCTAGCTCCCTTATATAAAAATTCACATCGTTATAATATGAATACTAATACTGTTGAAATGATTGCCAAACAAAGTAGTCTTGCTGCTCGTCAGTTGGTTTCTACTTCTGAGTCTGCTCGTAATTTGGCGCTTTTGAAAATGGCAGATTCACTTGAATCAGTAAAACAGCAAGTTTTAGAGGTTAATGCTCTTGAGGTGTTAAACGCGCAGAAACAAGGCCAATCGGCGGCTATGGTTAAACGACTGACTATTGATGAAAAAGTTTTTCAATACATGCTTTCTAGATTGAGAAAAGTGGCTCAACAAGCGGATCCTTTAAACCGAATTTTGGAAGGTCATACCAATCCAGTTGGGCTTCAGGTTTGCAAAAAATCAGTTCCACTGGGTGTTATTGGTATTATTTACGAATCCAGGCCAAATGTGACCACTGATGCGGCGGCTGTTTGTTTGA
>JALSLS010000195.1 GCA_026988195.1 Methylomonas sp. | reverse complement strand
TTTATGCCGTATGATAAATCATTTTGGGTTGTTTAGTTGGTTTCTGAAGCATTATTTAGGTAATAAAAAAGCGAGGGAGGTAATGTTGTCGCCCCGCCTCGGGACAAGAAAGATGTAGTTAAATGTAGGGTAACTCGCAATAAATAAACTACCACCCACCGTTTCTACGCTCCAGCGTTTAACAATGAATTCCCACGCAGAGGCATCACTGCCATTAAGTTAAGATAACAGGTAGGATGTATTGAGGAACGAAGCGCATCATTTACAGCTGATGCGCTTCCTGTCGTCAGCACATCCTACAGCAAATGGCTTAACTTAAGGCAGTGACGCTCCAGTGTCACGGGGCGCTATTTTGGTGGTTTATTTATGGATAAGTAGCTATTTATTTTATAAATTACCAAGATAAGTCGAAATTTCATCGATATCCTGTTCAGATAAAGATGACGCGATACTATTCATTGGTCCACCTTTTCGGGTGCGGTTTTTAAAGTTTAATAGTTGTTTTTTTAAATAGGCTGGCTGTTGCCCTGCGAGCCTTGGGAAGCTTGATAGCCCTCGTGCGGTACTGCCATGACAGCCTAAACACATAGCAGTTTTACTTTTTCCTATAACATCGACTACAACGGGGCTGTTTTTTTCTTTTTCTAATGGAAGGCTGGCAAAATAAGCGGATATATTTTTAATCTCTTGTTTGCTTAGGTTTGCAGCCATTGATTGCATCATCGGGTTTATTCGTTTCCCTGATTGAAACGCTTTTAGTTGATTTTCAAGGTATAAAGCTCGTTGTCCCGCTAAGTTAGGGTAGTGCCCACTTTGGCTTTTCCCGTTAATGCCATGGCAACCTTGGCAAGCAGATGCTCTGGTTTTACCGGCTTCTATATCGGCAGAATGTACCAGGGGGCTGAAGGAAAAAATGGAAGTAATTAAAAGAATGAGTGAGCGGTAGTAGGAAATGTTCATTGTATATACCCTCTTATATCTAGGTGGGAAACTGGGATTATTAGAGTAATTTAAGCATAAATGGATATGAATAGAAACTAATATTGGTCAGTATATGCAGTGATAAAATTAAAGAAATAATATTGACTGCCGATAAAGGTAGGAATTATTTAGGTGGCTTCGCTATGTATACTCAATTACTTTCCCCAGAATTTTCTTTACCCCAACCTTTTTTAAGGGCTGCTGATTCAAATAAGCAGAGTTCCCATCGAGAAGAAAAGGTCGATGATCAGCACAAACGCCAGGGGCGATTATCTGATGATTCATATCAGCCAAGTAAGCGATTGGAGCAAGCTGGTTCTGGAACTGCTAGCTCTACGATGACTGTGAACAGTATTGCGACGAGTATTGAGCATTCGGCTGAAATACAAATTACCACCAAAGAGGGGGATGTTGTGACGATTAGTTTAAATGAATCTGAAGTTAATAGTCGCAGTGCATTTCAGGCTGAACAAGGTGATAGTAAAGTGACGGCTTACAGTGAAAGCCGTTCTATTGAGTCTGGTTTTAGTATCAGTATTGAAGGAGACTTAAATGAGGATGAGCAAAAATCACTTGCTGATTTAATTAACAAAATGAGTAAAGTGAGTGAGAAATTTTTTAACGGTAATGTTCAGTCGGCTTTTAAGCATGCGCAAAATGTTGGATTTGATACTGAGCAAATTACTGGGTTTTCAATGGAATTAAGGAAAGAAAAATCAGTTCAAGCCGTTACCGCGTATCAGCAAACAAGGGTGCCTGAGCAAAGTATTAAACCTGATTTATTAAAACAGGCAGCTGATTTTATAGCAGAAACTAAGGTAATGATGGCTAATACCAATGAAATACTGGATTCATTTTCTCAGCCAAAACAAGTGTTTAGCGATTTGTTTTTGGGGGTTTCTCAGGTAAATGTAGCCGATAGTAAACCAGAAAATGACAATGAACAGGCTTTATTTTTAAAAATTATTGAAAATATTGGAAATGACCTATTTGATAACTGAGATTGATCTTCAAATAGAAAGTATCTTTTTAACAAAAACTAGCTTAGGTAACTTACAATAAACCACCAAAATAATTCCCACGCTCTGCGTGGGAATTAATCGGACAAGCGATGAGGGGGGTTTATTTATTGCGAGTTGCCTTACCTATTTTTTCTATTTTCCTAAACTTAAAAACTGGAACATTGAGTGTTAACAAGCCACAGGTTGAGTATGAATGTATTGTCATTTCGACCAGAGGGACGACTGTATGGGCAGATACATGCCTGCACCTGCGTTACCCTACTACACGCTATCCATGGTGTTATGTAATATCTGCATTTCACCATCTCCCTGTGGCTTATACAGGAGGTAGAGCAATGCTTGGAGCGATTGCCGAGAAATCTTTCCAACGCGTTAAAACCAAGGTCTCTCCTATCGTCGAGATGACAAGTCTTTGTTATTCTAATTAGTGAGCTAAAACCTGAATTGTTTCATAATTTCAAAATAACCTATGGTAAGTTCATAGACATATAATATTATCAGTACAAAGTAAATACTGCCTCCAAAGCTTTCTCATAACATCCTTCCTAATTCCAACTTCCTTGTAAGGTAGCTGGCAATAAATAACCCACCCAGATTGCGCATATTTTTTGTTTCTGATCAAACTATCTCAAGAGGCGCATAGCCAGCTACGTAACGATTGAGATGGTTTGAGCAGGGATAAAAAAGCCAGTAAGGTGGGTGGGTTATTTGTTGCTGGTTGCCTAATAGCATTTGAATTATTTTGCTAGGACTCGTCTGTGTAATCATAGATTTGAACTGCGAGAATGTATAAGGCGATTTTTAACATGCTTTAACAACTTAATTGGATTATATTAAACAATATAAGTATCCGCTATAAGTTACAGGGGAAATAATATTTTTTGAAAAAAACGACCCAGAATAACAAAAAAGACTTGACAGGTTTTTGTGTTAAAAACGGTGGTTTTACAGCTTTTTACCGGTGACA
>JALSLS010000194.1 GCA_026988195.1 Methylomonas sp. | reverse complement strand
CAATATCCGCTTTAGCTAAAGAGTCAGCTAACGACTTTGTATGAATGCCCATTCGCATCGTATTTGAACGCGGCTCAACGATTGCCACAATTTTTTCTATTCCGACCTGTTTCCTTAACCCATCCAAAGTTGTCTGTATTGCTGTTGGGTGATGAGCAAAATCATCATAAATAGTCACATTGTTAATATTTGCAATTACTTCCATTCTTCGTTTAACATTTTTAAATTGCTTTAATGCGGTTATCGCATCAACCGGCAATATTCCAATATGTTTTGCTGCAACAATGGCAGACATCGCATTATAAACATTATGTTCCCCCGTTAATGTCCATTCAACAATACCTTGTTCTACACCTTCAAAAACAACTTTAAATTCACTGCCATCCGCTTTAATTAATTCAGCTTTCCATTGGCCTTCTGTATTGATGACTGTTTTTGCCACAGGTGTCCAGCACCCCATATCAAGCACATCATTAATATTAGCTTCAACTTCAGGCGCAATAATTAAACCATCGCTAGGTATCGTTCTGACCAAATGATGAAATTGTTTTTTAATAGCCTCTAGATCATCAAAAATATCAGCATGATCAAACTCTAGGTTGTTTAAAATTGCTGTTCTTGGGCGATAATGTACAAATTTTGAGCGTTTATCAAAAAAAGCTGAATCGTATTCGTCCGCTTCAATCACAAAAAAATCTGACTCACCTAAGCGTGCTGATATTCCAAAATTTAAGGGTATTCCACCGATTAAAAATCCAGGGTTAAAGCCCTGGTATTCTAAAATCCAGGCCAACATACTACTAGTGGTCGTTTTACCATGAGTACCCGCAACCCCTAATACCCATTTATCCTGTAATACATGTTCAGATAGCCATTGAGGGCCTGAGATATATTTAAGCCCTCTATTTAATACAGCTTCAACCTCTTCATTTCCTCTGGACATGGCATTACCAATCACCACTAAATCGGGTTTAAGGTCTAGGTTTTCAGCTTTATACCCATTCATTAATTGAATACCTTGTTGTTCAAGCTGAGTACTCATAGGTGGGTATACATTTTGATCAGAACCACTAACTGTGTACCCTAACTCTCTAGCAATAAGTGCCAGTCCCCCCATAAATGTACCGCATATTCCTAATATATGAATGTGTAAAGGTTTATCTGTCTGGTTATTCATTTAACTTATTACTCTTTTTATTCTTTAGTTTCCGCTGATTTATCCTCAGAATCTTCAGCTGGTTTTTTAGTTCCCTCAGTTAATTCAGATTCTGAATTTTCCTTTGTAGCTCTTTTTTCTTCCTTAGTTGCGATTGATTTTTCCAAAATTTTGACAATATTGTCATATTTAGTTTTTTTGGCTTTTTCTATCACAGAAATATTTTGCTTATCCTTGATAGTAACATCAGCACCGGCTGTTATTAATAATTCTACTAACTCTTCACTCCCAAAGACCACCGCATCCATTAAAGCAGTTGAGCCTAAAGAGTCCACAATATTCACATTGGCTCCATAAGCCAATAATATACGTACTACTCGCACATTCCCATTAAAGCATGCCGCCATCATTGCAGTACGCCCTGTTCCTGTTACGCCATTTACATCTGTCCCTTCTGAAAGTAAAAACTTTACTCTTTCAGTTTTGCCAAAAATAGCAGCTGAAAATAATTCATTTATACTGGCTGAACTTGCAGAAATTGAAATAGATAATAGAAAAAAAAGTAGCAGTTTTTTAATAATCATCGAATAGACTTTGTTATCGCTTGTAGGTAGTTTCAAGAATAGTATAATTTCTTAAAGTATCATACCTTGATTTGTTATATCATCAGCGTATGAGTGAAAAAAATAAAATTATTGTTGAAGTAACCCCCCAGTATATTAAGTCTCAATCTTCTCCTGAGTCTAATCGTTATATTTTTGCCTATACCATTACTATCACTAACATAGGTCTTATTCCTGCTAAACTTTTAACCCGTCATTGGTTGATTACAGATTCCAATGGTAAAAAGCAAGAGGTTCAAGGTTCAGGTGTTATTGGTGAACAACCCTATTTAAAGCCAGGTGAATCATTTCGTTACACCAGCGGTGCAATGATTGAAACACCTGTTGGTGTAATGCAAGGTAAATACCTTATGCTTTCAGATAATGGCGACCAATTTAAAGCGCCGGTTCCTCAGTTTACCTTATCCATACCACGTACATTACATTAACGTTATACAATGTCTATTTATGCAATTGGGGATATTCAAGGTTGTTTTGATGATTTATTAAGATTATTAGACAGTCTTAAATTTAATAAAAAATCCGATCAGCTCTGGTTTGCAGGTGACCTGGTCAACCGCGGCCCTAAATCATTAGAAACCCTGCGTTTTATTAAATCTTTAGGCTCTTCTGCAATAAGTGTGCTCGGTAATCATGACCTTCACCTTTTAGCAACGGCATACAAACAACGTAAACCTCACAAACATGATTCACTAACCGCTATTTTACATGCCCCAGATTGTGATGAATTACTGGACTGGCTAAGGCACCGTCCTTTATTTCACTATAATAATGATTTTTGCTTACTCCATGCTGGTCTTCCACCACAATGGGATTTTTCGACAACTAAAGCGATGGCTTTAAAAGCTGAAAAAGTATTACAAGGGGCAGACTTTTTAGATTTTTTTAAAGTCATGTACGGTGATAAACCTAATAAATGGAATACTGATTTAAAAAGTATGGACAAAATTAGATTTATCGTAAATTGCTTTACCCGTATTCGTTATTGTGATGAAAAAGGTGTATTAGATTTTATAAATAGTGGCGCTATTGGTTCGCAGCCTAAACATTTAATGCCTTGGTTTACCGTGCCAAACCGTCAATCTAAAGATATGAAAATTATCTTTGGTCATTGGTCCACCTTAGGTTATTACCATGGAAATAATTGTTATGCTATAGATACTGGATGCCTTTGGGGGGGGGAGTTAACCGC
>JALSLS010000193.1 GCA_026988195.1 Methylomonas sp. | reverse complement strand
TATTTTGTTCCCGCAACTAAAGCCCCCAAATCCAATGAATAAATAACCTCACCTAACAATACATCCGGTACATTCTCTTCAATAATACGCCTAGCCAATCCTTCTGCAATAGCAGTCTTGCCTACTCCAGATTCGCCAACTAACAATGGATTGTTCTTTCGCCTTCTACAAAGCACTTGAATAGTACGCTCAACCTCTTGCTCTCGACCAATTAAAGGATCAATTCTACCTAGGCGCGCCTCTTCATTCAAATTAGTCGCGTACTTTTCTAAAGGAGAGGCTTCAGTGGGTTCTGTACCATTTTTTTCAGCTGCGAGCGGGTCATCTTCATGACCCTCTGAGTCCTCATCAATTTTAGTAATACCATGCGCTAAATAGTTAACCACATCCAAACGACTTACTTCATATTTACTAAGAATATACACCGCATGTGAATCTTGCTCACTAAACAAGGCAATAAATAAATTAGCCCCTGTCACCTCTTTTTTATCTGACGCCTGCACATGAAAAACAGCTCGCTGTAATACCCGTTGAAAACCTAAAGTAGGCTGAGTTTCACGTTGTAACTTTTCAGGAATAAGTGAAACAGTTTCATCAATAAATTGAGTTAACTCACCTCGCAATGCATTACTATCACAGCCACATGCCAGCATAATTGGTTTAACCGTATCATTATCCAGCAGAGCTAAAAGCAAGTGCTCTACCGTAATAAATTCATGACGTTTACCATGCGCATTTGTAAATGCTTGATTTAGTGTTATTTCTAGTTCTTTGCTTAACATAATTATTCCTTAAACATTACGCTTCTTCCATCTCGCACAACAGTGGATGATGATTTTCCCGTGAGTATTCATTAACTATATGTACCTTTGTTTCAGCAACATCTTTGCTAAAAACCCCACAAACACCAACCCCACTTGTATGAACCTGCAACATAACTTGTGTTGCCTTATCTTCATTCATATTAAAATGTTCAGTTAATATTTCGACCACAAAATCCATGGGTGTAAAGTCATCATTTAACAATACAACTTTATAGAGTGGCGGACGTTTTAATTTTGGTGCCGCTTCTTTTACAGCAATACCACTATCTTCGTCATGGTTTGGATCAATCTCGGACATATTTCAAACTTTATGGTTTAATTTCCCTTAGAGTGTAACATAGTGGCTAATGTTAAAAATTTCAATCTTTACACATCAATAAAACAAATTCTAGTAAAATATTACACTTTATAAAAATTGAGAATATCATGGTTTGGAAGCCCCATGTCACAGTTGCTGCAGTCATTGAAAAAGAGCATAAATTTTTATTAGTCGAAGAACAAACTAATAACGGTATTGCATTTAACCAACCTGCTGGGCATTTAGAAAACGGTGAATCTATCATTGCTGCCGTTAAACGGGAAGTCAATGAAGAAACAGCTTGGCAATTTGAACCCGCATACATTATTGCCATTCAACTTTGGCGTAAGAACCCTGAATCCCCTAGTTTTTTAAGAGTTTCTTTTGCCGGAAAGGTTCATTCTCTAGCAGCGGATCAACCACTGGATGAAGGTATTATTGCGACCCATTGGTTTAGTCGTGAACAAATAGCCGCAAAACAGGCGCAATTACGCAGCCCCTTGATTTTAAATACCATAGATGCTTACCTGAATGGAGAGCATTATCCCCTATCCTTATTAAAATCTTATTTAGATTTAAGTTATTAGCTTTAGAATATGAGTAAAAATATTATTGTCGGCATGTCCGGTGGCGTTGATTCATCAGTCACAGCTTTAAAACTGCTGGAAGAGGGGCATCAGGTTACGGGTTTGTTTATGAAAAACTGGGAAGAAGATGATGGTACAGAACAGTGTACCGCCATGGAAGACCTCGCCGATGCACAACAAGTCAGTGATAAATTAGGCATTGAACTAAAAACAGTTAATTTTTCCTCTGAATACTGGGATGAGGTTTTTGAAGTTTTTTTATCAGAGTTTAAAGCAGGTCGCACACCTAACCCCGATATATTATGCAATAAGCACGTTAAATTTAAAGCTTTTCTAAACTATGCGATAGACGACTTAAAAGCAGATTACATTGCCACGGGACATTACGCACGAGTACAGGAACATAAAGGTGAATTTCAATTATTAAAAGGCTTAGACCCCAATAAAGAACAAAGCTACTTTCTATATACTCTAGGCCAGAAAGCTTTATCCAAAACCTTATTTCCTATTGGGGAATTACACAAACCTGAATTACGAGCCATGGCCAAAAAAGCCGGGTTTGATAATCACAAAAAGAAAGATAGCACGGGAATCTGTTTTATTGGTGAGCGAAAATTCACCGAGTTTTTACAACGTTACCTGCCAACCCAACCAGGTGAAATGCGTACACCTGAAGGTCAATATATAGGTAAGCACCAAGGCTTAATGTATTACACTTTTGGTCAAAGACAAGGCCTAGGCATTGGCGGTGTTAAAAATGCACCCGATGAACCTTGGTATGTATTAGAAAAAGACTTAGACAATAACATTTTAATTGTCGGCCAAGGCCATGACCACCCTTTAATGCTGCATAATACATTGGAAGCTAGCCAACTAGATTGGTGCAATAATAAACCACTAACGGAATCCATTTATTGTAAAGCCAAAACACGCTATCGCCAAAGTGACCAATCATGTCATTTAATTCCTCTGGAAAATGGCCGTTGTAAAGTGAGTTTTGAATACTCACAACGGGCAATCACTCCCGGACAATCTGTGGTTTTTTATGATGGCGATATTTGTTTAGGTGGCGGCATTATTGAATCAAAATATAATGAGTAATATACTATACCTATATTATACTTCGCGCGGTCACGACTGCGGTTTTCTAACTGCTGAGTTTTTGCCAATAGCTGCGTTGCTGAAACAGTTGCGTAGCTTGCTATGTGCCTGTTTCAGCGCCTTGCTATCGACAAAAATCAGCAGCTTATAAATTCCGCATCCGT
>JALSLS010000192.1 GCA_026988195.1 Methylomonas sp. | reverse complement strand
AGCCTTCTTCTCTCGCGGTTTTTGCAAAAGCGGGGTACATTTCTTCCCATTCGTGTTCTTCGCCTTCTGCGGCAGTGATTAAATTTTCAAGGGTTGTTCCTATTTTTCCCGCTGAAAAGGTCTCGGTTATTTCAATTTCACTTCCTTCTAGAAATTTAAAAAACCGTTTGGCATGTTCTTTTTCTTGATTTGCTGTTTCTGCAAAAATTTCGGCTATTTGAACTAAGCCTTCTTTCTTAGCTACCCCAGAAAAATAGCTGTATTGGTTTCTCGCTTGTGATTCTCCCATAAAAGAAATTAATAAATTCTTTTCTGTTTGACTGCCTTTGATACTTTTACTCATTTTTATCTCCAGATAGAGTTTATAAGGGGTGTTAGAAACAAAGGGTTATTTTTGTTTCTATGAAAAGAGTTTAGCAGTTGATATTTAAAATGTATAATTGATTGTTTTTATTATTTCAATAGATAAAATCTATATATTTTATGAACCTTCGAGACTTAAGTTATTTAGTGGCTGTTGCTGATTTACATAGTTTTGTTCAAGCAGCTGATAGGTGTAATGTAAGCCAGCCGACATTGAGTATGCAAATTAAGAAAGTGGAACAAGGGCTGGGTGTAACCATTTTTGAACGGAGTCATAAAAAGGTATTAGTGACGGAATTGGGTGTAGAAATTATTAGTACTGCCCGTCGTATTATATTAGAGGTTAAACATATAGAAGCATTAGCTAAAAATGCACAAACCCCCTTGGCTGGTAATTTCAGATTAGGCGCATTCCCAACCCTTTCTACTTATATTTTCCCTAAACTTGTCCCACTGATTAAAGAAAAGCTACCGGCAATACGGTTGATCTTAATTGAAGAAAAGACAGATCAATTAATTAAACAATTAAAACAGGGGAAAATTGATGCTGCATTGCTTGCCTCTCCAATAAGGGATGACTTTTTAGTGAGTGAGACCTTGTTTGATGATGAGTTTAAATTAGCCGTAGCAACTGATAATCCATTAGCAGTAAAAAGTATTGTTACTCCGGCTGATTTATTAAATCAGCCGTTATTATTACTTGATGAAGGACATTGTTTACGAGATCAGGCGTTACAAGTTTGTCAATTACATGGAGCGGAAGCGTTGCAAGATGTAAGAGCGACGGGGCTGGAGACACTTAGACAAATGGTAAGAGCAGGGACTGGAATAACTTTTATGCCTAATATTGCAATCAATGAGCCTGAACCAGGTATTGTGTATATTCCCTTTTTAGACCCAGCTCCTAAACGTACTATTGTTTTGGTTTGGAGAAAAACCAGTGTAAGAACAGAATTAATAAAACAATTGATTGAATACCTTTCTAATGTAAAGAAAACTGTACGGTAGGCCTGATTGTACATGTCTTTATGAGGGCCTCACTGCCATTAAGGCAACTGGCAATAAATAACCCACCCAGATTGCGCAGATTTTTTGTTTCTGCTCAAACTATCTCAAGAGGCGCGAAGCACAGGGATGTGCAAGTGTCGCTTGAAGCAGGATGCTGGTTGCGACCATAGCCAGCTACGTAACGATTGAGATGGTTTGAGCAGGGATAAAAAAGCCAGTAAGGTGGGTGGGTGGGTTATTTGTTGCTGGTTGCCTAAGGTAAGGAAATAAGTAGGATGTGCTGACGATAGGAAGCGCATCAATTGCAAGCTATGCGCTTCCTATCGTCAGCACATCCTACATCAACCTGTTTAATTTAAGGGTATTAACTTAGAGTACTTACTTTTACCTGATTACGTACGAGTCTCAGCCATTTTATAAAAAGGCCGGTTCAACTGTTATACGTCATCTCGGCAGGGATTCACATTATGCTATCCTGCATAATGCCCTTTGGGTAAATGCAAATCTGTTCCAGCGCCTTGCTATCGACAAAAATCAGCAGCTTATAAATTCCGCATCCGTGACCGCGCGAAGTATATATACGGCTGAAGCTCATGGGTAATCAGGTACTTTTATCCCTTAAGAGAGAGTGCCTTATAACTAAATTATAATGCTTAGGTAGGATCGTTCTTATAATATTACTTAGTCTCTCACTTTACTCCATAATTTACCTGTTTCTCCGATTATAAATTCCCATTCTTCCCCATCTCCGATCACATCAATTTCATATTCAATGCGTCCATCTGGGTGCTTTATTCTTTCTGCTTTTGCAATAGTTACTTTTGTAAAAGATTGTTCTAGCTTGTTAACTACCGCTTTAGGAAGCTCTGAAATATTAATATCCTCTTCATAGCCAAAATACTTGCCCTGAGGGGTGTAGAGTAGTTCTTGTTTGTTACCATTAAGTTTGAATTTAACTTCATAAAGTTTTAAAGCGAAATGGAGCTCTTCTTCAATTTTGATGATTTTTGCATCAGGATGCCTTTCTTTTAAGCCGTTAATCACCGCTTTGGGAACTTCAGATAAAGGAAGTTTTTTTGCTTGAACGGGCAAAGAAGGTAAAACAAGAGTGGTTAATAAAGCTGAAAACAATATTTTTTTATGCATAATGCTAGGTTTTTACTCAGTTAAATAACGATATTATATAGTTTAACCAAAATTAAATTTAGCTTCTAAATCATTGCGGGAATCTGCGTTTCTTAGGGCTTCTTCCATGCTAATGCGTTTGTCTTGATACAGCTCAAATAAGGCATCATCAAAGACCTTCATGCCTTTGCCTCCACTGGTCGACATGGCTTCTTTAATTTCATTTAACTGGCCTTTTAAAATTAGGTTTGAAATATGCGGGGTATTAATAAGCACTTCAATTGCGGCGCAACGTTTGCCGTCAGGTGTTGGGATTAAACGCTGAGATATGACAGCATTCATATTGGTGGCTAAATCCATAAATAGTTGCTTATGCTCGATTTGAGGAAACATATTTATTATTCTTTCCATGGCTTGGTTGGCGTTGTTAGAGTGCATGGTTGATATGCATAGGTGTCCTGTATTGGCTAGCTCTAACGCGGCTTTCATTGTTTCTTTGTCACGTA
>JALSLS010000191.1 GCA_026988195.1 Methylomonas sp. | reverse complement strand
AAAATTGATTCAATTAATGCTTCAGAGGCTAAAGGATTATTTGAAGTGATTTCTGGTGCCAATATAATGTATGTTTCTAATGATGGGAAATATTTATTACAAGGTCATTTGATTGATATAGCCGCTAAAAAGGATTTAACCGAAGCAAAACTCGGAGGTGCTAGAAAACAAGCTCTTGCAGATATAGGTGAGAATCAGAAAATTATTTATAAACCTGAACAGGCTAAATATAAAGTATCTGTTTTTACAGATATAGACTGTGGATACTGTCGTAAATTACATTCTGAGTTAGATCAATATATGGCAAAAGGCATAACCATTGAGTATCTGTTTTACCCTAGAGCCGGAAAAGGTTCAGCATCTTATAAAAAAGCAGTTTCAGTTTGGTGTGCTGATGATAGCAATGCAGCATTAACACTTTCTAAAAGTGGGGGTACAGTTGATGAAAAAACTTGTGAAAATCCCGTTGACAAACATATGGAACTTGCTCATAAATTTGAAGTAAGAGGAACACCGATGATTGTGACTGAAAATGGCACTATTCTTCCTGGATATGTTCCAGCTGCTAGATTACTAACTGTTTTACAAGACGAAAAAATTTAGTATCTATTTCCCCTTAAATGATAGGAGTGTTTAAGCTCCTATAGCTTTTTTCTTAATGACACTGGTTTGTATTGATTTTCAGGATCTGGCTTTTAAAAGCTATTTAATAAAAAAACCAGTAACATTTAATTTGTTAAATTAATTCGTCACACCGTGCTCTAATAGCGCGCTGCACGATTATTATTAAAGTTTAAAATTTTTATATTTAGGTAACTTATTGTTATGTTAGACCCTCGTTTATTTAGAACAGATCTTGATGAAGTTAAAAAGCAATTAGATAGACGTTCTTATGCTTTTGATGCAACCGCTTACGAAACCTTAGAAACTAGACGTAAAGCTGTTCAGATCAATACTCAAGAGTTACAAAATGAGAAAAATAAAAGTGCCAAAAATATTGGTCAAGCAAAAGCTAAAGGTGAAGATATTCAGCCTTTACTTGATCAAGTGCAGCATTTAGGTGAGCAATTAAAACAGGCTGAAACTGAACTTGCCGACATTCAAAATGAAATGACAGCTTTAATGGAAGCTATTCCTAACTTTCTTGATGAAGTCGTGCCTGTAGGCAAAGATGAACAAGATAATGTCGAAATCTCTAAATGGGGAAAAACCCCTGAATTTACTTTTGAGCCAAAAGACCATGTTGATTTAGGTGAGAAAATTGGCCTGGATTTTGAAGTGGCCGCTAAAATTGCAAGTGCTCGATTTGCAGTATTAAAAGGTCCTTTAGCAAGAATGCAGCGAGCTATTATTCAATTAATGTTGGATATGCACTCAGCTGAACATGGGTATAGTGAAACTTATGTTCCTTTTTTGGTTAATGCTGATAGCTTGTACGGTACAGGGCAGTTACCAAAGTTTGAAGCGGATCTATTCAAAGCAAGCGAAGACCCTGCGTTATATTTAATACCAACTGCTGAAGTGCCCGTTACTAATATCGTCAGAGATGTGATTGTTGAGGCAAAGGATATGCCCTTAAAATTTGTATGTCATACCCCGTGTTTTCGGAGTGAGGCGGGCGCTTACGGTAGAGATGTGAGAGGGATGATTCGTCAGCATCAATTTGAAAAGGTTGAGTTAGTGCAAATTGTAACAGCTGAACAGTCAGCGCTAGCACATGAAGAGTTAACCAATCATGCTGAAAATATCTTAAAGAAATTAAACCTGCCGTATAGAAAAGTATTGTTATGTGCGGGTGATACAGGTTTTTCATCCTCTAAAACGTATGATTTAGAGGTGTGGTTACCTGGTCAGGGTAAATACCGCGAAATTTCATCTTGTAGTAACTTTAAAGATTTTCAAGCTCGCCGCATGCAAGCCCGCTGGCGCAACCCTGAAACCGGAAAGCCGGAACTCGTGCATACTGTAAATGGCTCTGGGTTGGCAGCAGGAAGAACATTAATTGCTGTCATGGAAAATTACCAAGATGAGCAGGGTAGGATTCATATTCCTGAAGCTTTAAAACCTTATATGGGTGGAATTGAGATAATCGGTTAATTTGAGGTAAAAATGTCTAAATTATTAAAATCTTTTTTATTTGCAAGCCTGTTATCTTTTACAGCTCTTGTTAGTGCTGAAACAACGGAAGCCATTAAGCAAAAGGCTACACAAGGTGATGCTTTGGCTCAGGCTAAATTAGCATCACTTTACATCCTAGGCCGTGGTGTTGAAGTTGACAATAAACGTGCGGCTCAATGGATGAGGAAAGCAGCAAAGCAAGGTTTGGTTGAGGCGCAAGTTTCATTAGCAGCTATGTATGACCGAGGTGTTGGAGTGTCTAGCGATAAAAAGATGGCTACTCAGTGGTATGAGAAAGCTGCAAAACAAGGACATGGTACTGCAATGGCAATTTTGGGTAAAAACCCAGCGCCTAAAGGTAGCGTAAAATTTGATTATCAAAAAATGCGGTTTAGCGCTTCCAGACAAATTCCGAAAAAATACGCACTAAACTTCTTAATGAAGAAATAAAGCCAAAACCTCTCCAAGTGGGAGAAGGTTAATATGAGGACAATAAAAAAAACTAGCCACTCAGTATTGCTAGCCTTTAATAAACTATTCGTTTTCTCCTTACCTCAAAAACCACCTGAGTACCCAGGAGTTTCCATCTAACCAGATAGAAAAAGAATAAACCTCGATGCCACGCGTCATCCGAAAACACTATAACGATTATCTAAAAACACCTCACTCTATCAATGACAATAAAAACACGATTCGCTCCAAGTCCAACGGGTTACTTACATGTAGGTGGTGCTAGAACAGCACTTTTTTCATGGTTATATGCTAAGAAACAAGGTGGTAAATTTATATTAAGAATTGAAGATACCGATTTAGAGCGGTCAACCCAAGCTTCTGTTGATGCTATTTTTGACGGAATGAATTGGTTAGGTCTAACGCATGATGAAGGG
>JALSLS010000190.1 GCA_026988195.1 Methylomonas sp. | reverse complement strand
TAAAGTTTTTTATAAAGTCCGCAGGTTCTGCCATTAACATATCGTTCAAGTTCCATTTTTTAACGTGTGGATAGCTTAACTGTTTTTATCTCTTTTTCCTAAAGGTTAAAACTGGAACATCGAGTAAAAGAAAGTTGCAAGATTTTTTTCATAATGTATTTTTACAATAAAAAATAAAGTGGAAGAAACTGAGCTTTACTTTTTCTGTTAAAACGAGCAAAACCAACTTGCCTAAATTCGTCTCATGCAAAGTTCACCTTGCTAAAAATAGAGGAACAAGGGTCAGGTCTTTATTTTTGCATTCAAGGAATAAAGGGCCAAAGCCCTTTAAATCATCAATAAGAACAAGGGGGCAAAGCCGAATGGCACGTTCCTTAATATTAAAAATCGTTTATTTTGCTTTCTCTGGGGGGCCATTCATTCTAATCTGCTCCCTCGCTAAATAATCCAATCTGACCTATAAAGTCCTTATTTTACCTTTTCGTGGGGGTGGGAAAAATCCCCCAAGAACTATTTATTGGTCAGTTACGACAGGTCTGATTGAGCATGAAGATCTACATAAGCGACGCTAAATTAACGGGGTTTCTTTTGATCAAGACTTTTAAGAATTTCCTCTAGTGGTACAAGGTTCATTCGTAGCCTAAATAAAACATCATGATTATGTAATAAGCCAAAGCAATCATAGGTTCTTAGCATGATGTTACTTTGGTTTAAGGTGTTGTCACTAGATTCAGCATGCTGTTTAACTAAAATATATAATTTATCATCATTCTTTAAGGTACTTAAATGTTTACGGTCAACTGAAATTTCATGGGAAGTATAAACCATAGGGTTACGTTTAAAATCGTGATGCTCTAATTGTGCTTTCTCTAACAATGCGCCTGATGCCAAACTACAGGGAAAAATTTCTGGATAGTTTTCGATATGGGATAATTCATCAAAGTAATCCGATTGTTCTGCTAAAGACCCTGAAAGAAAGTTTTTAACGTTACCATTATGTAAAAACTTTCTTTTTAGAAAATAGCTAGTTCCTGGGATGATAGTTTTATCCGGAATTACATTTAAGTTGGGGAGCGAGCTAAAGGTTACATCCCCTAAGAATAAAGGTGTTTGAGTTTCTTTTTTAAAGCCTAATAAAATAGTTTTCCCTGCTGCTTTAATAGAAATTCGATTAGCTAACGTTAAGCTGGGAATAGTTTTTATTAAAGTTTTCTTAATATCTAATTGGAAGGGGGTATTAGGCTTTAGTGCATTAACAAAAGTTATTTGATAGTTACTGAAACGTAAATCATTTTCTAAAATAATTTGATCTTCATGACATGCCTTACGGTATAAGCGCATTTGATATTCAATTAAAGTATTAAGCTGATAACCAAGCGCAATGGGGCCTTTAAAGGGGTTGTGATGGATTTGTAGCCATTTATGCTTATCATGAAATAGATTGAAATCATCAGAAGCATTGCGAGCAACTTCTATATGAATTTGCTCAAATATAAATTTTTCAGAGATCATTAAAGCACTTGTTCTATATATGTTGGAGAAATAGTGGGTTCTTCTATTGGAGCGTCAAACCAAAAGCTCATGGAGTAGTCAAAGCCCATGCCATGCATATAATTATACAATGCTTTTTTTAAACCTTGGCCTAACATTTCATGGTCTGTTTTTATAGGGTCATGATAATCAATATCATTCTCCGCAAATAATACGTTTTTATTAGGGATTAATTCTATACCATATTGTTCAGGGTGTATGCCTATAGGGCTGTGAATAGTAGCTGCAAAGCGATGCCAGTAGGCTGATTGAAAACAGCCATTTAGCATTAATTGCCGTACCCGTTCTAATGAATCGACAGTTTCCTGTTCTGTTTGAGTAGGGAAACCATACATTAAATAAGCATGCACAAGAACCCCTGCATTAGCAAAGTTTTTGGTGACTTTAGCGACTTGTGCAACAGTGACTCCTTTTTTCATTAATTTTAATAAACGGTCTGAGGCTACCTCTAATCCACCACTAATAGCAATACATCCTGAATCAGCGAGTAGCTGACATTTTTCTGCACTAAAGGTTTTTTCAAAACGGATGTTGCCCCACCAACTAATCACAATATCACGTTCGATTAGTTTTTCGGCCATAGCAAATAAAACTTTGGGGGGGGCGGCTTCATCAACAAAATGAAAGCCAGTTTCACCTGTTTCAGTTATTAACGTTTGTATTCGATTGACAATAAGTTCTGCACCAGCATCATCATATTGGCCAATATAATTAAGACTAATATCGCAGAAACTACATTGTGACCAGTAGCAGCCATGGGCAATGGTGAGTTTGTTCCAGCGCCCATCACTCCATATCCTATGCATAGGATTTAGCATTTCACATAAGGATAAGTACTGTTCAATAGGTAACCCATCATAACAAGGCACCCCTGTATCCTTATGGGGAATATCGTGTAAGGTTAGGTTTTTATTAAAATAAACCTGCTGGTCTTTTAAATAATAAGTACGAAATAACTCGTTTATGGGGCGTTGCTGGTTTAAATATTCTAGTAGGGTTAATAAAGGTCTTTCGCCATCGTCAACAGTAATAAAATCTACAAATTCAAAAAGTCTAGGGTCTTTTAAGGATCTTAACTCTGTATTAATAAAGCCACCGCCCAGCACTAGTTTTATGTCTGGGTTAATTTCTTTACAGCACTTAGCAATTTTTAAAGCACCGAGCATATTGCCAGGGAAGGGGACCGTGAGACCAACTACAGATGGTTTTTCATCCGTTAAATATTGACTTACTAAAGCAAAAATAATCCGGTCTGTATAAAGTGGCGGTTGCTGTAATTGATTATATAAATCATCAAAGGACGGGTTGGATGAGGCTAAACGTTCTCCATAACGAGAGACTTCAAAATGGGGGTCTACCCCTTGTTTAATAACAGCCGATAGATCATCAATAAATAAAGTCGCTAGGTATTTAGCTTTATCTTGAACACCTAAATCGCCAAAAGCAGCATCTAGTACATC
>JALSLS010000189.1 GCA_026988195.1 Methylomonas sp. | reverse complement strand
CGGTCGCAACCAGCATCCTGCTTCGAGCGACACTTGCACATCCGTGTGCTTCGTAACGATTGAGATGGTTTGAGCAGGGATAAAAAAGCCAGTAAGGTGGGTGGGTTATTTGTTGCTGGTTGCCTTACTTCCCTGAGTGGGTAAGTGCATTCTTTTAAGTTTTCTAAGGCTTTTCATTTAAGTGTACGGCTTTAATGATCATGGCTAATTCAGTGCGTTGCTTTTTCAGCGGCGCTAATTCAGCTTCAAGATTGGCAATACTTTCTGCGACAGCTCCTTTTGATTCACTTATTTTTCTAAGCATTTTCAAGCGGCTTTCAATCTGTTTTTTGTGGTCTTTTAGCTGATGCATAAGAGGTGTTAATACACTGTTACTCCATGTTGCTGCATCTCTATGTGCTTTTTGAAGAATGGAACTGGCTTTAGCGATTAAGGTGCTATATAGCTTATTGACCACCATGCTTTGTTCAGTCATGGTGGTTTTTGCACTGCTACGAAATAGCTCGCCCTCTTCAAAAACTTGTTCTAATTCAAATTGATATTCTTTAATAGAAAAAAGTTGAGGTTCAATGGGTTTAAAACCATGCTCATCCTGAAATTTTAGGTGGATAGCCTTTACTAGTCGACGGGTTTCATTAGTGATGTCTACAGAGTCCTGCAGTAAATCTCTTAGATCATCGAACAGTTTGCGAATATTTTGCTTCATTCCATAAGTCGTTAAACTTTTGGTCATATCCTGTTTAGTTCCAGCAATGATGCTGTCAATCCTGTCTTTAGAAAATGAGTCAATCAGCATTTTTGCTTGAACTGCAAATACTTTCCGGCTGGCTTGAAAGTTTTCGACATTAGACATATATGAATTTTGCCTGTCTCGGGTTTCAGCCATTAACTTCCCTGTCATTTCGACATTATCGAAATCGACTTTTTTAAACTCTTCTAATTGCTCTAAAGCATTTGCCAGTTTTGTTTTTGTGAAATTAAATGACTCGGAAATTAAAAAACCAATTTCTTTGTTAACCGTTTCAACAAGAATGTCACGACGTTGATCTAAAATAGCTGTTGATAAATAATTTTCTAGTTTTGACAGCCTACTTCTTTCTAATAATTCAGCATCTCCTTTTACTTTAGCCAATAATGCTTGTTTTGCAGAGACTGGAAAAATATGCTCTTCACTTAATTTTAGAATAGTTGCTGATGTTTTTATTTGTTTGGTAATTGATTCTTCGTAACCATCTTCACCTGCAAGGTCATCCCACATAGAATCAATTTTATTCATAACAACAGCCAGTCCTTGTTTGTTGTTTCCTCTAGAGTTGCAAACATGGTTTTTCCACATTTCCAAATCACTTTTTGTTACACCCGTATCAGCAGCTAAAACAAAAATAATGGCTTGGGCGCTCGGAAGCATGCTTAGAGTAAGTTCAGGTTCTGTGCCTAATGCATTAAGTCCAGGCGTATCAAGAATAGACAACCCCTGTTTTAATAAAGGGTGGGGGAAACTGATCTGTGCATGTCGCCAGCAAGGAATTTCAACTTTTTCAGGATCAATAATGCCTTGTTCGGCTGCTTCGCGCTCATTCCATAAGCCTAACTTGTCAGCCATGTTTTTATCTACATCTTTACTAGCAACAAGTTCTTTAAAAGCTTGTTGCATTTGTGTAGGTGAGTCACAATCTAGGTCAATTTTGGTCCAGCTATCGGGGTTTTGCTTGTACTCCATTAACGAGGTGTCTTCTAGCCGAGTTTCTATCTTCAACAGCCGAATATAGCTACCTTCAGGATCATAAAATATTTCAGTGGGGCACATGGTTGTTCGTCCTGGGGACGAAGGAAGCAAGCGAATACCTGTTTCGGCAAAAAATAAGGCGTTAATTAATTCTGTTTTACCGCGAGAAAACTCAGCAGCAAAAGCAAGTGTCACCCTGTCATTTTGTAAGCCATTCAGTATATTTAAAATGGTATCTGTACTTTGAGAGTCACTCAATTTATATCGAGTGCGCCACTCTTGGTACATTTCTATCGCTTGTATCAATTTTCCACGCCATTGCGCATATTCATGCAACTGATCTTTAAATTCCAAATGGCTCATGTCTAACCTATTGTATACGGATGGTATTTAGGAGCGTACATGAAATAATTCGGGATATTATTTCATGTACATTCCTTAGTGAAAATTAATTTAAATGGTTTCTGTGATAGCGGTTGAGGTGATGTTTTCCCTTTTAAGCTTATTACCCATTTATCTTTAAAACTAATTGTAGACTAAAAATAGAAAAATAAAGACTTAATTTATTTTCATAGCAAAAAAATTAAATACCGTACTGCAAGCGGTAAGTTTTTATGATTTCAAGCTGTTTGCTAGAGTTATCACTTAGCGCTAAAAATTCAATGATTTGAGTGAGTGAAATAATCGAAATAACAGGCATATTAAAGCGCTCACTTACTTCTTGAACGGCAGACTTTTCAGCTTCGCCTTTTTCCTGACGGTCTAAAGCAATTAATACACCTGCTGGTGTGGCATTCGCCTGCTTTATAATTTCGACAGATTCTCGTACCGATGTCCCCGCGGTAATTACATCATCAAGAATTAACACTTTGCCTTGTAAAGGTGTGCCAACAATAATGCCGCCTTCTCCATGGTCTTTAGCTTCTTTACGGTTAAAGGCGTATGGAATGTCTTGTTGTAATTCAGAATAGGCAATAGATGCCGTGCTAACTAAGGGAATGCCTTTGTAGGCAGGGCCATATAGCATATCAACAGAAAGCTCGGATTCGATTAAGGTTTTTGCATAAAATTGGCCGAGTTTACCTAGCATTGCCCCCGTATTAAATAAGCCAGTATTAAAAAAATAAGGACTAGTACGCCCTGATTTTAATTTAAACTCCCCAAATTTCAATACACCACAGTCTATCGCATATTGAATAAATTCTTTTTGATAATCGAGCATATTTTTGTTTTCAGGCCTTAGTCTAAAATGGTTGTTAATTCAGAGATTATATCAATAAATTAGAAAAGTGAGATTAATAAT
>JALSLS010000188.1 GCA_026988195.1 Methylomonas sp. | reverse complement strand
AGGAGGAGGTTATGCTGAATATTGCACTGCCAGTGCAAATTTATGTCTTCCTATCCCTTCTGGTTTTGATTTTATCCAAGCAGCCGCACTACCAGAAACCTTCTTTACCGTTTGGAGTAACCTTATTGATAGGGCGCAATTAAAAGCGGGGGAAACACTGCTAGTTCATGGGGGCAGCAGCGGTATTGGCACCACCGCGATTCAACTTGCCAAAGCCTTTGGAGCAAAAGTTATTATTACCGCAGGATCAAGTAAAAAATGCGTGTTTTGTACTAAACTGGGGGCAGACGTGTCCATAAACTATCATTTACATGATTTTGTAGACGAAATTAATCATATCACTCAAGGCCGTGGTGTTGACGTTATCTTGGACATGATTGGAGGAGAGTATTTACCGCGTAATATAAAATGTATGGGCTTTGACGCTAGGCTAGTACAAATAGCCATACAAAATGGTCCTAAAGCGGATATTAATCTACTTGCTATCATGCTAAAACGTTTAACCATAACAGGTTCTACCTTAAGAGCTCGTGATAATGATTTTAAAAGTAAAATTGCAGAAAAACTAATGGAGCATGTCTGGCCGCTATTAGAATCAGGAAAAATAAACCCCGTCATTGCCTCAACTTTTGCCCTTAAGGATGCAAATAAAGCCCATCAATTAATGGAAAGTAGCCTTCATATTGGAAAAATCATTTTAACTGTATAAATTATGACTTACACAACGCTTATTTCAACAGAAATGCTCAGCCAACACCTTGATGATTCAGATTTTATTATTATTGATTGTCGCTTTTCTTTAGCTGATCCAAAGTCGGGAGCTAAAGCCTACCGAATGGGACATATTGAAAATGCACGCTATGCACATTTGGATAACGATTTATCCTCTAGCATAAGCAGTTCAACAGGACGCCACCCGCTACCCAATTTTAATCTTCTCGTTAAAAAATTAGGTCAATGGGGCGTTAGTAATACCAGTCAAGTTGTGGTTTATGATGATGCCAACGGTGCCTTTGCCTGCCGGCTTTGGTGGCTGTTAAAATGTTTAGGCCATGAGGCAGTCGCTGTACTTGATGGAGGACTTGCTCATTGGCAACAAGCGTTAACGACAACATTACCTAACATTAAAGAAAAAATATTCAGACCCTATCTTGACCAATCCTATTGGTTATCAGCCCTTCAAGTTAGCAATGCGCTTGCAAATCAAACAATTAAGTTAATTGATGCCCGAACAGCTGAGCGCTTTTTAGGTGAACGAGAACCTATTGATCCAGTTGCTGGACATATTCCACATGCCATTAACAGAACTTTTCAACTCAACCTAAAAAACAACGGCCTTTTTCTTGAGCCAGCCGTCATACGAGAACAATTTCTGTCCCTCTTAGGTTTACACACACCTGAACAGGCGGTACACATGTGTGGCTCTGGAGTCACTGCATGCCATAACTTATTAGCAATGGAATATGCAGGCCTAACAGGATCAAAACTTTATGCTGGCTCATGGAGCGAATGGATTACCAATCAAAACCGAATGATTGCCACTCAATAAAATAAATTTAAATCAAATAGCAAAGCACCTTAATAGACACCAGGGTTAAAAATTATGGCAGAACACGATAACAAACATAAAACATTGCAAAAAGCTTTAGAAATAAATCTAGATAATTGTAAATATGGCTCTATAGTAGAAATTGGAGCAGGTCAGGAAGTAGCAAGAAACTTCTTTCGGGCAGGAGGCGCGGCAGGAACCGTTGCCAAAACTTTATCAGCTTATGATATGCACGTAAGTGACGATGTTTATGGGGCAGAGGAGTCAGGCCGCTACGTAAGCCGTAGTCGTCTAATGAAAATGCTAGATAAAGAATTTTCAGGCATTACTGAATTACTGACTCCTATTCGCCCTAAAAATACTACGTTTTTTTCATACGCCGCTACAGTAACGGCTAAAAGTTATTTACAAAAAAATGAATGTCATGGCTGGATTGGTATTCGTTTACAACTTTATAGAGAAGCGGCACCTAGCGATATTATTTTACATGTCCGCATGTTAGATAATGATGGTAGTGCACAGCAGGAAGCTTTAGGTGTGATTGGGGTTAATTTAATCCATGCGGCATACAATCATTTCACTCAACCTAAAAAAATCGTTGAGTCCTTGCTTGATGATTTAGAACCTGGTCGTATTGAAGTTGATATGGTTAATTTTTCAGGTCCTTATTTTGAGGAAACTGAGAACAGGCTAATGAATTTACACTTAGTTCACCAAAATTTGACTCATGCTGTAATGTTTACGCCGACTGGTGAAGTCCATATCCCCGCCGAATTACTCTACAAAAAAAACATCCTGGTTATTAGGGGAACATTTACCCCTTTAACAAAAGTTCATGCTGATATGACTTATTGTGGACAGCAACACTTTAATGAAATTGAGTCTATTGATGCAGGTAAAACCTTAGTATTGGCGGAGCTCACCATGGCCAGCCTAACGGTTGGAGACAAAATTGATGAGGCGAGCTTTCTCTCTCGTGTTGATATGCTCACCTCTCAGGGATATACCGTAATGGTTTCTAATTATCTACGTTACTTCCGCTTACGCACCTATTTTAGACGCTATACCCAATTACAAATAGGCATGATATTAGGCATTTCTAATCTGGATTTAATTTTTCAGGAAGAGTACTACGAAGGTCTTGAAGGGGGCATATTAGAAGCCTTTGCCAAGCTATTTCCTGATAATACCCGTCTTTATATATATCCCTATAAAAAATCGGAGAAAGAAGAGTTAGTGACCGTTCATAACTTTAAACCCTCTAAAAACTTGCAACATTTATACACACATTTGCTGGAAAACGGTTATTTAATCGGCCTTGAAAAAGTAGATGAAAGCTTATTGGCTATTAGCCCATTTAAGGTCTTAAAGGGTATTAAAAAAGGGCGAGGCAGCTGGGAAAGTGATGTACCCGAAGCTATTGCAAAGATGATTGTTGATAGAAAACTATTGGGCTTTGGAAGAGGGTAATTTAAAAAAATACCATATTCCACCTTGAAAAAATAAAACG
>JALSLS010000187.1 GCA_026988195.1 Methylomonas sp. | reverse complement strand
TCGAAAAGGAAGGTCATATAAGCGTAAAAAATCTAAAATGAAGAATAAATTACATTATTCGTCCTATAAAAGATCAAGGTGAATCAATTGGTTGCGCTTAACTTAATGACATTGGACCTGACCCCTTCCTTATTCGACACATTTTTTGAAGATAATTTCCCAATGTGCGTTCCAGATGGAACGAGAGAACAAGTATTGAATATTATAGAAAGAAAAACTCAGCGCAGATTGATTTTAGTTTTCACCCTAAAAATCATATCGAACGTCTCATTATAGGGAGTATATTAAATACCCGTTATAGCAAAATCTATAGCTGCAATAATTTCATCTCTAAAGTGACTTAAAGAACCAACTGGTTTTTTTAGTGTATTTATCGGTACAGATGCAATCTGTGGCGTGAGTAATAGCAACTGCTCCCCATCATAAGTTATTTCAGGAGTTAGCCCTTTCATCTGCTCATTTTTAAAATGGCTAAGCCTTCCTAACGGGATCACAATTCTTGTTACAATTTCTGAAATTAAAGGACTTTGAATATCAACGATATAAGGATATGCGTCGCGAGTATTTTTACTTGGATTATTATAGACATCAAACTGAGCCATTAGAATGACCTGTATTCGTCACCAAAGTTACCATGTTCATCTACAAAATCATTATAGGCACTGATAGCATTTTTGTTTTCATCTAACCATTTCTTAGCTTCCGATTCTGCCAATTTTTCTGTTAAGACCTGCTCTAATGTTGCTGATAAATTGATATTCAATGCTTTGCTTCTTTTTAACAGGTCACTATTTACACTGAGATTTGTTGCTTTTTTAGCGGCTTTATAATCATAGAGTTGTCGCATGTTTATATCCTCTTGAAGAGTTACTTTTCATTATGCGCATTAACGTGCGCATTGTAAAGTACCTAACACTTCACTCTTATTAATAAATGCAATTATTCGGCTCTTTTGAATTCTAAGTGGGTAAGCAACTTTTATTTACTTTAGAAAAATCCAATTTTCCAGTCAGTAAATAAGCGATTGTTTTGGTCAGAAGCGGGGTCACAGTGGTCAGGGTCAGAAACGGGGTCGCAGAAACGGGGTCAGGTCTTTATTTTTGCTACAAAATTAAAGACCTGACTCCTTCCTTACACAAGAGACCTACTCTCATCTTTAATATAGTTACGAACAACTTCATTGTTCTCTTGACACACAAAAGCTGCGTTGCCAGCGGTCGACTGAAATTTTTTGTTATATTCATTATTTAGCATTATAATGTGTAAGAATATTAAATTATATACACAAAGGTGATCTAATGAGAACAAATATTGTAATTGATGATAATTTAATGCTTGATGTGCTTCAAGTTACGGGGTTAAAAACAAAAAAAGAAGCCGTTGAACTAGGGCTTAAGACCTTGCTTAGGTTAAAAAAACAGGGTGAGATTAAACAGTTTAAAGGTAAGTTAAAGTGGGATGATGATTTAGATAGAATGAGAACAGACTAATGATTATGGTAGATTCAAGTGTTTGGATTGACTATTTTAATGGCAAGGAATGTCCAGAAGTAGTCTATTTAGATTTTATTTTGGGTGTAATACCAGTTGTGATTGGCGATAATATTCTGACAGAAGTTCTACAAGGCTTTAGGGGAGATAAAGAGTACAAAAAAGCCAAACAATTATTAACTGCTATACCGATATTTCAGCTCTCAAATAAAACTCTTGCGGTTAAAAGTGCTGACAATTATCGTGTACTTAGAAAAAGAGGTATTACAGTGAGAAAAACTATTGATACGATTATTGCTACCTATTGTATTGAACAAAATATCCATCTTTTATTTTCTGATAGAGACTTTTTGCCATTTGTTGAGTTTTTGGGTTTAAAACCAGCTATTTGAATATAACGAGGCTGTAGAAAAACCTATAAATAGCAGTTAAATCAAGTCTCTTTTTGATTTTTCAACATTATGCCCAACTTTTCATCTAACATCTACCTTTTCTTTTCCTTTTCTTGCTTGATATACCAGCTCTGTAGGCCATTTTATTCTAACTTCTATGATCTTTACCCTGATTTCTCTTCCCTTTATGCCGCTATCTTCCCATAATTAGCCAGTTTCTCTATATTCTGTATCAAACAGAACAGTTTCCATTGCGCATTAACTTTGATTTTGCCTCTTAAGCTAAACCGCTTGAGTCCTTTGTTTGAGGTAATATTCCCAAACACGGGTTCTACCACGGACATTCTGTGGCTGTAGATTTGTTTACCTTTCTTACTATCGACTCTTATTTTCATCCAATCAGTATAAGGCGTGCCTGTTTTTTCTAAAATAAAGGAAACTTGTCGGCCATGCCCATTGACTTTATCAACCATGCATTGAAATATTAAGACATTCAGATAATTTTTGTTTATCTTTGTATTCTACAGGAAACATATAAGCACCTGATTACGTACGAGTCTCAGTCATTTTATAAAAACACCGATTCAACTGTTATACGTCACTCGGCAGGGATTGCCGAGATCCAGAATCCAAGGATAGGGTGATTGTATAATCAAGTATAAGCTAATTATCCAGGTCGTATGTCCCTATACACTGGATACCAGCAATCCCTGCTGGTATGACGTGGACCTAGTGTGTTATATACGGCTGAAGTTCATGGGTAATCAGGTAAGGGTTTGTATTTTAGTAGGGGTTGCACTAAATATAGCAACCCCCCATTTTAATGGTTTTTCTCTATACGTCACGGCGCTAATAATTTGGAAACTTCAGTTACAGAGCATCTTCAATGGGAAATATCAACATTAGGGGCTGTTTTTGGCAGCCCGCCACCCAATCCCTTTTGATCATGATGATTTTGGGGATGGGTTTGCTGATTTTGACACTAATGAAGCTTAGATTCGCTGTCCGCCACTAAAACTTTTATTTTATGCTCAAATTCAATATATTCTGTAGACTTGTACGGGGCATAATTAAGGTTTTTAAACAGTCCCGTTAACTTGATAAAGAACTGCCTTACTTGCTCCTGATCAGTAAATTTATATTCCCTATTAATAAGGCTTATCATGTGTTTAAAAGTATCTTTTTGTCTTTCCATAGAAACCGCAACATCTACTTTGTCAAACGCATCTTGTTGTAAATAAACCATATCTAAAAACAAGGCTTGCTGATAACTTATATAATCTTCTAAAGAAATACCTTCTTCACCTGCTACTTGTATCATCTGGTATATATCTTCACCCCGTTTTAACAATTCAAGCATTGATTTCACCTCTGCCGTCCAGCCTTCTGCAAGCTCTTCTTCAAACCAAGCACTTAATTGATCATTATACCTAGACCAAGAAAGCAAAGGGTCTACAGCTGGGTAAAAACGTTTATATGCTCTATCGGCACTTAACCCCAAAAATGTTTTAACCGTCCCTAAAGTTGATTGAGTGACAGGTTCCTCAAAGTTACCACCTGCGGGTGAAACAGTCCCTATCATAGTTAAACTGCCTTCAGAACCATCTTCAATACGGATAATACCTGCACGTTCATAAATACTTTTGATAGCTGAATCCAGATAGGCCGGAAAGGCTTCTTCCCCTGGTATTTCTTCTAATCGTGCCGAGGTTTCTCTCATTGCTTGCGCCCAGCGGGAGGTTGAGTCTGCTAATAGCAAAACATCTAAGCCCATCTGCCGATAATATTCGCCTAACGTTATTCCTGTATAAATTGATGCTTCTCTTGCTGCAACAGGCATAGATGAAGTATTACAAATAATAATAGTCCTATCCATTAATGACCCCCCTGTTTTAGGGTCACTCATCTGAGGTAATTCGATGATGGTTTCTACGACCTCCCCTGCTCTTTCTCCACATGCAACAATAATAACGACATCAACATCAGAGTTTCTGGAAATAAGGTTTTGTAATACCGTTTTCCCTGCGCCAAAAGGCCCTGGTATACACGCTGTACCCCCCTTTGCTATAGGGAAAAAAGTATCAATTAATCTTATATGGGTAATTAAAGGGACTGAAGGGTATTGACGCTGAACAATATTGTTTGTTAATAATTGCTGTGGTATCGGGTTGCGCACAGGCCATTTTTGCCTCAGAGTAATCACTTGTTCAGCCCCTGATTTTAACCTGATCTTTGCAACAGGATCAGTCACCGTTACATTGCCTTCTTGAATCCAAATAATTTCAACTGAACCCTGCAAATTAAAAGGTAGCATGATTTTATGGCTAAAGCCTCTCTCAACCACAGTCCCTATTACTGAGCTGGCTTTTAAAATAGCCCCCGTTTGTATGATGGGAGTAAAAGCCCATTTTCTATTTTCATCTAATGCTGGCAGGTCTACCCCTCTAGGCAAGAAGAAACCAAAATCTGAAGCTAACACGTCTAATGGGTTTTGTAAGCCATCATAAACTTGACCCAATAATCCAGGGCCTAATTCAACTGATAGCATTTCACCCGTTTGTTCAACCAAATCCCCTACCCCCACACCAACCGTACTTTCGTACACTTGAGCATCTGCCGTGTTTCCTTGAATACGAAGAATCTCAGCTTTCAATCTTTCAGGGTGAGAACCCATGGTTCGTGTGGGTAAAATATAGATAACTTCATTTTTAGTGAGTGGCGTTGCTGTTCCATCTATTGACTCAATAGATACAATATCATCTTGAACAGCAATAACCCGAGCCGTTAATTGGCTAGTATTTACCATAATAGTTTGTTTTGTAATTCAGTATCAATCAAATCATTGAAACGTTGCACCGCTATTTCTTTATTATAACGAGTCCACCTATAAATAATGTCCCAGCGTAATACATAGATAATAACGGCTTCAAAATTAAAATAATGCCCTAAACTTAACTGGCGATAATGATCCCACACAACACCAAACAAATATTTTTCTAAGTCTCGGCTTTGATTAGTCGTTAATAGAGCGTTAACTTCAGGTAACCAAGGTAATTGTTTGCTTAACCCTAGATCGGGTTCATGCCAGTATTTAGTCATTATAAAATACCAATAATCGAAACCAAATATGCCTTTATCAGGTGCAGTTTTCTGCCCCTGATGTCTCATGCGTAGTGCAGCCAAAATAATACGCAACTCTAATCGCCAAGTAATTATATTTTTTATGAATTCATTATTAATCGCATTGATAGAGACTATGGTTTCATTCACAAATGATGGGTTAAGATCCCTTTTTATATGAGACCAATGTAATAGTTGTTCTATCTTCAATAAATCAGCTGCATCTTTTTCATCTAATAACTTCAATCGTTTATTCAGTTGAATTCTGGATAAAGGTGTCTGTTTTTCATCAAATAGCACCGTTTTATGAACAGGTAAACTACTCATCAACATGGTGTACTTACAATTGCTAGGATAGCTCATAAATCTATTTAACAATGCCTTGTAACAAGGCTCTAAAACGTGGCTGAATATGCTCTAATAATAAGGCTGACACAGCCTCATCAGTGAAATCAATAACCATAGCATCATCAACCAACCGAACCGATAATCCTGCTTTAATATCATCTGAAACTTCAAATTTCACTCCTTTTCTTAACAGGTTTGCAGCTATTGAAGCGGTATAATGACTCAGCACCCCTTTATTAAGTTCTTCAGGGTTTTGCCTTAACTCATCAACCCCCATAATAGTGCGTGGTAGACTAATCACGATCTCTTTATGTTCATCCAGTGAGGCTTTTTCTCGCACTATACCCGCCAAAGCTAAAATTAATTTTTCAGTAAACTGTTTATCTGTCATTTGTTTACCGACTACACGCATGACTTCATCACCAAAACTACCTAATAAGGTATCGCGTAACTTTAGAAAGGCATCTCTTCGAGCGAGCTTTAGAGCATCTTCTCCCGCCTTTGTTAAAGCATTCACTTCTTTTCTAGCTTTATCCAAAATGGCTTTGGCTTCTAGTTCTGCTTCTTCTACAATCCATTCAGCTCGTTTCTGAGCATTTAAAACCAGGTCTTCTGATTTTTTCTGACCAGAAACAACGCCTTCATTTCTAAGGCGTTCAATCAATGATTCAACACCAGATGAAGCAATATGAGGTTGAGAGTTTGTCATAATTTATGCCTGAGGAATATTGCCACTAATAACTAAAGCAAAAATAAAAGCAAAAACAGCAAAACCTTCTACAATAGCGGCGGGAGCAACCGATAGCCCAAAAATTTCTGGTTTTGCTTTTGATGCATGGATAGCCGAAGCACAACATTGCCCTTGGTAAACGGCACTAAATAATAAAGCAAGCCCACAGAGCAAGCCTATCGAAAAAATACCAGGTGCATTCTCAATAGTAATAGTTCTGTTTAAGGTAAACATAACTACAATACCGTAAATTACCTGAGACGAAGGCATAGCTGACACCCCAACATAACGCCCATAGCCACTTTCAGTATCCAACATTGCCCCAATAGCTGCTTGCCCAGCAACAGAACAGCCCATAATACTTCCAATAGCGCCTAAAGCCATGGGGGCATATAAACCAAACCAACCTAATATTAATATAAACTCAGACATTATCTGTTTCCTTTGTTAGCAAATGCTTTAAACGCATACCCTTCATCTGAAACACTCCAATTATAAAATTCAATAAAATTTAACCTTAGACCATGAACGACTCCACTCATCAAACATAACATCAAATTTAGTGTGTGTCCTAAGATTAAGATTAAAATACTAAATAACAAACCCAGCCCATGTTCTGTCAAATAAGCCTGTTCTGCTAGTTGATTAAAAGTCAAAGCTAAAGACGCACTGGCTAAACCGAGAGCAAACAATCGCATATAACTAAGAATATCGCCAAAAATTTTAGTTATCTGGGTTATATTTTTAAGACCATCCGTTAACTTCCAAAACAAATCACTGGGTTTATTGATAACTCTTTCACTCGAAAAAATTAGTAACAAGATACCCCCGATTGCAATACAACTAACAGCAATAGAATTTGCGGCATTTGTGACTACCTGGCTGGATATAAGCCATAGAATATAGCCACCGATAATTAAACTAATCCACCCAAAAGATGCAACGACTGCCTGATAACTTTTACCCTGATAAGCTTTAATTAGGTTGGCTAGAATAATATGCGCAACACCTACACTGATGGATAATCGCATCATGCTATCAAAATCATTAATATCCATAATTTTTAACAATCCCGCGAATGAGTTTTCTGCTGGACTAAAACCAAAATACCCCCCTGTAAGAACCCCCCAAATAATTGAAAAAATCACGGTAACCAATGCTAAGACACGCAACCTTTGGCCTTTAACCGTTCGGCCTAGTTTTTTCCATTTAAAAGCCAATATCAACCCAAAAAATGTTGCATAACCCGCATCAGATAAAATCATAGCAAAGAAAAATGCAAAGGAAAAAAATAATACAATGGAAGGGTCCCACCCATTATAAGCAGGTGTTTGATAAAATTTAACAACCTCTTCTCCGCCTGAAAGCAATTCAGGATTTTCAAGTAAGGTCGGTGGCTGGTCATTTTGATTGATATCTTCCAGCATCAATACTAAGTCATTATCCTCAGCAAAGTTAAAAAAATCAGCCGTATTCTTTTCAGCGATCCAAGCTTGAACAGCGAATAAGTTTTGATCTTGTAAACATAAACTATAGGCAGATTTTAAAACTTGCTCATCTTCGTTTTCAACAAGGTTCAAACTAATTAATGATATCCAGCGGGTTAAAGACTCTCTTTCTGCCTGCTTATCTTCTAATGTAGATTCAATATTCTGTAAGTCCATTTTTAACTGTGATAAAGGGATCGATCCTGTATGTGTTCTAGCCACAGGAATACTCGTGGTCGATGGCTCTTGTTCAGCAAGCACAACCACAAAACATTGAATATTATTAGCATGAACAACCTGAAATATAAGGTCTTTGTCCAATAATTTCATGGCTCGTTTAGGAATAATATAAAACCACAGTTTTATCCCTGCTAAGTCAGATTCAGAAGCTAGGTTAAAATCTCCCCAAGGTTCAATTTCTTCAATACGCTTAATCAGAAAGTCCCTCTGATCAACAAGTGTTCTTAAATCTACCTGAAGTTGTAAAACCTTTTTAACGATAGATTCTCTATCAAAAGATTCTCGGTTACTGATTTGTTTGCGTTTATTTGCACATTGCATGAGGTATTTAAGCGCTTGAACCGTTTGTTCTGTCTCTTTTGAACCTACTATTTCAGTTGATGCTGTTGTTGTTTTAAATGGAATTAAATGAGCCCCCCCCAAAGTTTGGAGTTTTTTAAGCACTTCATGTTTTTCGGCTCTTAATCCGCATAAAGTTATTTTTTTTAAGGGAAGAATGGACATTTAAAGAAATTCCTTTAACCTATTTTTTTTGGTTATTTTGGCTCTAACAACGGCAGCTCGTTCCATATCAGAAAGAAAAACCTGAATTTTTCTGATATTGTTCTGTGCTCTAGGTATCAAAACCTTGTCAAATAAATTGACTCGTTGAGTTACTTTTTTAACCGCATGTTGCAAAATTTCTAAACGTTTTTGCTCAAGCTGTAACTGTAGTTTTAGTTCCAGCATTGCTTTTAACTGAATAACCAGAAAATCGACCCAATGTGGTTTAGAAAGTAAAGAATAGGGCATTAACTCAAGCTCTATCTGTTTAATATAAGGTAATTTAACCCCTACTCGATTCTCTTCACTCAACTCTACCCGTTTAACCCTCACTAATCCCTTTAGGTCAATATATTCCCCAGATAACATAGGCAGTTGCTGCTCAACAATGGCATAACAATCAACTATTTTTTGTTCGGTACCGCTTAAATTAGCCATAGCCTTAGCTCGCTCAATCACTAATTGTTGGCGCTTTAGATCCAAAGAGGGTAAATACTGTTTATAGCGTTTTAGTTGAGCTCTCTCTTTTTGTAGAGCAAATTTACTAAATGAAACCTTAGGCATTTTCTTTACGATCAGTGACTGGAAAATATTTATCAATTAAAGCTTGTTTCATTAATAATTCACTTTGCTCAAAACATTCAGCTAGCGTTTGCCAACACAAATCAAGTGCCTCTTCTAATGCTAATGAAATATTAATATCCATAAAACGTTCCCTAAATAAGCGACCAAATTGCAATAATTTTTGATCATATAAAGAAAGTTCAAAAGCCATAGCCTGTTTTTGCTCGGCTTCATTTGCACCCGAATAAAATCGAATCATGGTATTCATAATTTGAGCATGATCTTCACGAGTCACTTTACCTATAACATGCTGTTTTAACCGAGAGAGTGAACCAAAAGGATCTAACATACCATCGTGTAAATAAAACTGTCCTTCTGTGATATAACCTGTGTTGTCAGGGACTGGGTGAGTAACATCACCTCCAGGCATTGTTGTTACTGATAGTATAGTGACAGACCCCGCACCGTTATAATCACAAGCTTTCTCATATCGTTTAGCCAATTGCGAATATAAATCCCCCATATAACCTCGGTTAGAGGGCACATGTTCCATAGAGATACCCACTTCTTTCATGGCATCTGCATAAGAGGTCATATCAGTCATTAACACTAAAACGCGTTTCCCCTCTTCAACCGCAAAACGTTCAGCGACTGTTAAAGCCATATCGGGAACTAAAAGTCTTTCTACAATGGGGTCAGATGCCAGGTTACAAAACATAACCGTTCGGGCAAAAACACCTGCTTGTTCAAATTGAGTTCGGAAAAAATAAAAATCGTCAAAAATCAAACCTAAGCCAGCAAATACTACAATATCAGCATCCGCCTGAATTCCAATACGAGCTAAAAATTGATTATAAGGCTCACCTGAAATAGAAAATATAGGGATTTTTTGACTTTCAACTAGGGTATTGAACAAATCAATCATCGGCACGTTAGTCCGAATCATTTTAGATGCTAATACCCGTTTCATAGGATTAACTGAGGCACTCTCTATTGAAACTTTAGCATCCTGCTCAAGGGTAGACCCTCCATCCATTGGATCACCTGTCGAATTAAAAATACGCCCCAGAATATTATTAGAATAGGTTACCCGCATCGAACGCCCTAAAAACCGAACGGATGCATGGGTTGAAATCCCTTGAGCACCAGAAAACAATTGTAAAGAAACTTTATTGCCTGTTATTTTGATAACTTGAGCTAAAGACTGCGTGCCATTACTATCTTCAACTTGTGCTAAATCACCAAAACAAGTACTCGTTTCTTGTTTTCCTTTCGATTGAGAAACATTAACAGTAATTATATTCCCTATGATAGAAATAATATTATGATGTCTTATTAAACTTTCAATCATTGATATATCCAAATAAATAAAGTTAACAGCTTCCAAGTTTCTCAAGTTATTTTATACACACTCCTTATCGCAATATGGAGAATAAACCTGCATAGAAGTTCAACATTAATTTCAGTTAAATTAATAGCTATATTTATACAAAATAGTAGGTATAGTTAAAATATAGTGTAAAGCAAAAATCCAGACTAAATTGATAAAAAACCAGCCATAACAATTATCTAGGAGAATGACTTATGAAACTAGCATTTCACGGAGCAGATCAAAATGTAACCGGTTCTTGCCACTTATTAGAATTCGAAGGTAAAAAAATCTTAATTGATTGTGGACTCTATCAAGGTGGACGAGAGATGGATGAGGAAAATTCCGAACCCTTTGGTTTTGACCCTGCCAGTATCGACTATCTATTACTGACTCATGCTCATTTAGATCATTGTGGACGCATCCCTCTTTTGGTTAAACGCGGTTTTGTTGGTGAAATTATTACCACAGGCGCATCCTGTGAACTAGCACGTCTAGTTTTACTTGATTCAGCACATCTACAAGAAGATGAAGCACGTTATAAAACCAAAAAAGCTTCTCGCCATGGACGTACAAGAACCGTTTTTGATCCTCTATTCAATACAGTTGATGTCCTTAATTGCTTTAGCTTTTTTGGCCGCACTGCTCAATATAACCAGCCTTTAAATATCTCTGATAATATTCAAGCTACTTTTATTGATGCAGGGCATATTTTAGGTTCAGCATCCATCGTACTTGAAGTGACTCACAAAGGTCGGCAACGTAAAATCCTTTTTTCTGGGGATTTAGGCTATAACGGGCGCGCCATTATTAAAGACCCTACGCCACCCCCCCAAGTTGATTATGTAGTAATGGAAACTACCTATGGCGACAGGCTCCATAAAAACTTACAACCTACGCTTGAAGAATTCTATACCGCCATTAATAAAACCATTAAAAAAGGGGGGAATATTATCATCCCTAGCTTTGCTTTGGAACGCGCACAAGAGCTACTCTATTATATACGTGAAGGTATAAAGGAAGGCCTTTTACCCGCTTATCTTCCAGTTTTTTTAGATTCACCCATGGCCATTTCTGCAACAGAAATTTTTCAACGTCACCCTGAGTGTTTTGATAAGGAAACCTGTAAAACGCTGATGTCAGGCCAAGATCCTTTTATGTTTCCTGGGGTTAATTTCACAAGGGAAACCGCAGAATCAATGGCACTCAATAATGTTGTAGGTGGAGCCGTTATCATTGCTGGCTCAGGCATGTGTACAGGTGGACGAATAAAACACCACCTCAAACATGGCCTTTGGAATAGAAATAATACCGTCATTTTTGTTGGATTTGCGGCTTATGGCACCTTAGCCAGAAGAATTGTTGACGGTGCACCCCAAGTTAAAATTATGGGTGAAGAAATTCCTGTCAAAGCTTCAATTTTAACGATTGGTGGCTTTTCTGCACATGCCGACCAAGCTGAATTATTAGCATGGCATAAATTAACAGGGAGTCCAAAAACTACATTTTTAGTGCATGGTGATAAAAAAGTGATACCTATATTTGCTAATAAATTGAAAAACACCCAAGTCGAAATACCCGAATTACATCAGAGTTATACTTTAGATATATAGCACTTAACAACCTATAATTTATACCTCCCCCTTTCTCAAAAAAGGGGGGGGCTAAAACACAATACTTTCACAGTTTCTAAAGCCGCGCCACTGCCATTTAGTTATGATAATTGGTAGGATGTGCTGAGAAACGAAGCGCATCGTATACAGCTGGTGTCAAGTTCGTAGCACAGCTTTGCATCCTGCAATGCTAAAGACCCTCTTCCAATTTCGTGCGAGCATAAAATGAAAAAATGCATACTACTTCCTGATTACCCATGATCTTCCGCCATATACAGCACACTAGTTCCACGTCATACCAGCAGGGATTGCTGGTATCCAGTGTATAGGGATGTACGATCTGAATAATTAACAGATACTTGTTTATATACTTCGCGCGGTCACGGATGCGGAATTTATAAGCTGCTGATTTTTGTCGATAGCAAGGCGCTGAAACAGGCGCATAGCAAGCTACGTAACTGTTTCAGCAACGCAGCTATTGGCAAAAACTCAGCGGTTAGAAAACCGCAGTCGTGACCGCGCGAAGTATACAATCATCCCATCCTTGGATTCTGGATCTCGGCACAAATCTGTCTGGAACAGATTTGCATTTACCCAAAGGGCATTATGCAGGGTAGCATAATGTGAATCCCTGCCGAGATGACGTATAACAGTTGAATCGGTTTTTTTATAAAATGGCTGAAACTCGTACGCAATCAGGAACTACTTTGAGTGGGGATATGAACGATGCTGATTATTACTTGTCAGGTATAGCGTGGTGAAACTATACAATTACTCACTTTTTAAAAAAAATAATACTTTAATAAATCTACCCTTTCGTACTTTCTATAATTCAGCTATTATTAACACTTGCTTATATAAGGAATTTCAATGAATCTAGCTTGGTTCACCCAGCGTAAAGCCCTCCCTATCACCCTCATTTTTTGTGTTTTATTAGCCGTGATTATTGTCAAAACACGCGCTACCATGCAACATGAAGCGAAAGAAGACTTTATCAGTTCAGTTAATGTAATCAATGTAAAAAAGTATGCTGTAAAACCTGCTATCAAGGGGTTTGGTGTGGTTAAGCCTGATATTTTATTTGAAGCAAGGTCAGAGGTCTCTGGCAAAATCACTTTTCTGCATCCTGCATTGAAAGATGGTGCTGTTTTTCCTAAAGGTACAGTCGTAATACGAATAGAAGAAGGTGACTACAAGTCCTCTTTAAAACAAGCTCAAGCCAATTCAAGCTTTAACCGTGCAAAGCTTAATGAGGTTAAAGTAAATATCAACAATACACGAGTTGAATTAAAAATAGTTAAAGCTAAATTAACATTGGCAAAAAAGGAACTTAATCGACTACAAATACTTTTAAAAAAACATTTAGTCTCTCAGTCTAATGTAGATGCGAAACAGTCAGATGTCCTTAAACTACAACAAGAAGTCCAGAATCTTAATAGTAAGCTTAAAACTTTTCCTCAGCAAAAACGTAGCTTAGAGGCAAATCTTGCTAATACTAAAGCCGCAACCTCTAGCCAACAACGAAATCTAGATCGCACAACCATTACGTTGCCCTTTAATGCCAGAATTGCAACTTTAAATGTCGAAAACAATCAATATGTCAGCCAAGGAAGTTTACTATTTACCGCTCAAACCACGGATAAAGTATTAATTAATGCACAATTTCCTCTTCTTCAATTTCGCCAGCTTGCTAAAGATTTTCAGGGAGAGCAAAACTTAATTAGGAAAGCTTTTCAAAGTGGTTTTTCAACTGAACTATTTACTAATTTAGGCCTATCTGCCAAAGTTAAATTAACTGAAAATATGAACGCTAGCTGGAAAGCAAAAGTAGAAAGAATTAGTAGTTCAATTGACCCAAAAACACGTACCTTAGGTTTATTTGTCAGTATCGATAAACCTAACACGCAAATAGTACCCGGTATAAAACCACCTCTTCTCGAAGGTATGTACACTGAAGTAACCATAAAAGGAAATCCTAAAGATTTTTTTGTTATTCCTCGTGATGCAATGCACGAAGGAGAGCTATTTATTGTGAATAAAGAGCATAAACTAGAGCGTAAAATCATCAAGCCAGCATTTGTTCAAGGCAATATGGCTTTATTTATGGAGGGGTTGACCATCGGTGATAAGGTCGTAGTTTCTGACCTTTTCCCTGCTATCCCTGGTATGTCACTTATTGCAACTGATGATAAGCGTGTTGAGCAGGCTATTATTGATTGGGTCTACCAAGAGGCTAAACCATGATTCGGTTTTTTACGGTACACCCAACAGCAGCAAATTTATTAATGCTGCTTTTAATATTTATGGGCTTCACTACTTTACCCTCAATTAAACGAGAAACATTACCCGAAATAAAAAAATATGAGGCGGAGGTTAAAATTGTCTATCCGGGCGCTACACCTACTGATATTGAAGAAAAAATTTGTTTACCCTTAGAAGATGCCATTGAAGGCATTAGTTTTCTTGAAGAAATAAGCTGTCAAGCTCATCACTCTTACGCTTTAGCTAATATAAAAATGTTTGAGGCGGGTGAATTCTTGGTTTTTATGGATGATATTAACAGTGCAATAGATGAAATTGATAGCTTCCCAATAGAATCGGAAGAAGCTATTATTTCTGAGGTTGGACGCACTCAAGATGTAGTAACTGTTGCTATAACAGCTGATATTAAAAGACAAGAATTAAAAAACCTAGCTGAAAAAATTAAAACAAAGATGTTACTTGACCCTGGCATCCCCCTAGTTGATATCGAAGGGTTTGCTAAACGTCAATTTCAAATACAAGTATCTCAAGCTAATTTACGCCAATACGGTATCAGTTTACAAGATATTGCCACCATTATCGGCCAACAAAACATTGACTTACCTGCCGGTGAAATTAATACAGCCTCAAGAGATTACCAGATTAGGTTTAATGATGAAGCGCGCTCAGTTGACGAATTAGCTGAACTTATTGTATTAACCAGTCAACAGGGCACAGAGCTTAAATTATCGGATATTGCCACTATCGTTGATCAATTTGACGAAACTTCAGACAATATCGTTTTTAATGGTAAACCTGCCGCTTTTTTAAAAATAAAAAAGAATTCACGTGATGATAGTTTAAGAATACTGGAAGCGGTTGAACTATTTATTGAAAAAGAACGCCAACTATTACCCAAAGAAGTGGGGTTCGATTTAACCCAAGACTTTACCAGTACTATAAAGGATAGAATCAAACTCCTCATAAGCAATGCTTGGCAAGGTTTAATCCTAGTTTTTGGCATTATGTGGTTATTTTTTGGTAGGCGATATGCCTTTTGGGTAGTAATGGGCTTACCGGTTTCCTTTCTAGCCAGCGCCTATATACTGGGTCAATTAGGCGTCAGTATTAATATGCTATCCATGGTGGCTCTATTACTGGCTCTCGGTATTTTAATGGATGACGCCATTGTTATTAGTGAAAGTATTGGCCACCAAATAAGCCTGGGGAAATCCCCCCTTGATGCCGCTATTGAAGGTACTCAAGTAGTCGCTCGCGGTGTTTTATCTTCATTTATCACTACACTGTGTATTTTTATAGGATTACTCTTTCTCAGCGGAGATATTGGACAAAATTTACGCAATATTCCTTTAGTTTTAATATCAGTTATTAGTGTTTCTTTAATTGAAGCTTTTTTTATTCTGCCACATCATTTAAAGCATTCACTTGAGAAATCCAACAATGAATCATTATCAAAAGTCAGAGTAATTTTCACCCAATACTTCAATAAATTGCATGAAAAAATACACGACTGGGTGAGTCTTTTAATCCGCTATCGTTATGCATTTATAGGCTCGGTGATCGGTTTTTTATTTATATCTGTCAGCCTTTTGACTTCAGGTATTGTTAAATTTTCTGCATTCCCTGATATTGAAGGTGATATTCTTCAAGCTAGAATTCTAATGCCAGTAGGAACCTCCCTTGCAGTAACTGAAAAAACGGTTCTACACCTTAACCAAAGTTTGACTCAATTAAACCAGAATTATAAACAAAAATTTGGCGAAGACCTAGTCCTTGCAATAACCCTTAGTTATGGCATGAATGCTGATGCATTTGAAACAGGTGCACATGTAGCAACTGTCAGTGCAGATTTGCTAACATCTGAGTTACGCGAACAATCGATCAATGAAATTGCACAACAATGGCGAACACTAACGGGTGAAAATTCCGCAGCTCTCAGTATTTCTATCAAAGAACCTATCATTGGCCCAGCAGGTCGTGCAATATACATTCGCCTGCAAGGTGAAGATTTAGACCAACTGTCCCATGCCTCTCATTACATGCAAAACTGGCTAAAGGGGTATCCTGGGGTTAGTAATGTAATGGATGATTTAAGGCTTGGGAAACCTGAATTCACCTTACATTTAAAACCAGGCGCTTTTGCCTTAGGGGTAACGGCTCAGACTATTGCTGTACAGTTACGTGCGGCCTACCAAGGTATCGAGGTAGTAGAAACCAGTGTTGGACTGGAAACCTATGAAGTTGTGGTTATTTTAGATGAGCAATCTCGCGATGAACTTGCTGATTTTGATTATTTCCCCATTATTCACCCAGAAACGGGGCAAGTTATCCCTTTATCCAATGTAGCCGAAATCACTTCCAGCAGAGATTATTCCCATATACAACGTATAAATGGTCAGCGCACTGTCACCTTATACGGAGATATTGATGCTGAAATAAATAATACTCAAGCTATATTGCAAGACTTACAAGCTAATTTTCTGAATGATTTTATGGTTCGCTATCCGGAGATAGCGGTTAACTTTGAAGGTGAAATTAAAGAAGGCAACCTTACTCGTAACTCTATGCGAAAAAGCATGCTATTTGGTTTAGCAGGTATATTTATACTACTAAGCCTACAATTTAGGTCTTATATCGAACCGTTAATAGTGATGGCCAATATTCCACTCGCATTAATCGGGGTGATTTGGGGGCATTTTTTAATGGGTCATGATATAACCATGCCCTCATTATTAGGTTTTGTATCCTTAGCAGGGATTGTTGTTAATGACTCCATTTTACTGGTAGAGTTTGTCAAAAAACATGCTAGAGAGGGCATGACAGCACATGCTTCGGCAGCTAAAGCCAGCTATGAACGTTTTAGAGCCGTTTTTTTAACCTCTCTCACCACAATTGCAGGCCTAACCCCCTTGTTATTTGAGCAAAGCCCCCAAGCTCAAATACTCATTCCTTTAGCTATTAGTATTATTTTTGGTATTGCAACATCCACTTTATTAGTATTATTTGTTATTCCCTGTCTTTATAGTATCCTAGAAGACTTTAACTTAATTAAAAATCATACATCATAAATACCTTTTATTAAACTTGATTTTAAACGTGGAAACTCCTACGCTGAGCATCACTGCCATTAAGTTAAAATAACAGGTAGGATGTGCTGAGGAACGAAGCGCATCGTTTACAGCTGATGCGCTTCCTATCGTCAGCACATCCTACAGAAAATTGCTTAAGTTAACTTAGGAGGAACGTGCATGAAACAACTTCCCGATTTCTAACTTGTCTTTTTGCTCCAGGTGAAATGATCTCATTCCACCTAAAACAAAAATCCTACGTTAAAATTTCGGGAAGTTATTCCATACACGCTCCTTAATGATTACAGACCAAATAATTTTTTAAATTTATTTTATAACAAAACATGCCGTATATTTGCCCTATTTGCCAATCCCCTTTGATCCAGCATATACCTTCTAAAGGTTATTATTGTGCTAACAAACATCATTTTGACATGGCAAAAGAAGGTTATTTAAACCTATTGCCCGTCCAACATAAAAAATCTAAAGAGCCGGGTGATAGTCGTGCAATGATGCGCTCTCGGCGAAATTTTCTAGAATCTGGATTTTATCTACCTATGGCAAAAGAAATTGCAAAAATGATAGATAAAAATAGATCACAAACTACCCCCATGCATATTTTAGATATGGGCTGTGGTGAAGGTTATTACAGCCGACAAATTGAAACTTTCTGTCAAAATAGTGCCGACCTTGACTTACATGGTATAGATATCGCTAAAAATGCTATCTTCGCCGCTGCAAAAAAACAAGAAAATGCACATTTTATTGTTGCCAGTAACAAACAACTTCCCTACTCTACTGATTTTTTTGATTTAATTCTAAGAGTTTATGCACCATCAAACGATAAAGAAGTTAGCCGTATTTTAAAACATGAAGGCTTATTATTAACGGTTACACCAGGCCCTAGACATTTGTGGCAACTGAAAGAATTTATCTATAAAAAAGTCAATGAACATGACATAAGTGTTGATTTACCCGAAGGCTTTGAGAAAATTGAAAGTCAACAGCTGAGCTATACGATCCAGCCAGATCAAGATAATAGAATGGCTTTATTACAAATGACCCCTTTTGCATGGAGAGCAAAAGGCGAGACTCTTAATAACATACAAAGAGCAAAAGGTTTGGAGATAGAAACAGACTTCATTTTAACCTTAGGAAGGTGCATAAAATAGCACCTAAACTCTAATCCAAAAAAAAACATATAAAACAACGGGGTGGATAATTATACCGCCCTGATAGCGTATCTTATTTAAATTCCTTGCTAAACTCAATATTTTCAACACCATTCAGCACCATAAAATGTTTACCTTTAGATCTGGATATTAAAGTAACGCCTGACTGCTTAGCCATATCAAGACCCATTTGAGTCGCACCCGAGCGGGATAGTAAAATGGGAATCCCCATTTGAGACACCTTAATTACCATTTCAGAAGTTAACCTTCCTGTGGTATAAAAAATTTTATCATCACCCGAAATATTATTAAGCCACATATAGCCTGCAATTGAATCTACTGCATTATGTCTGCCCACATCTTCTACAAAAAAATCAATTTTACTGCCCGTACATAAAGCACAACCATGAACCGCCCCAGCTTTTTTATACACCTCATTATGTGACCTTAATGAATCAAGTAAACCATAAATAGTTTCTTGCTTAATCACTAATTTAGGTACTTTTATATTTTTTAACTTATCCATTAATCGACCAAACACAGTGCCTTGGCCACAACCTGTTGTCACAGTTCTTTGTTCCATTTGTTTTGAAAAATCAGAGGTTTGCTTTTTTGTGACAACTGCAACAGCTTCAGTTTCCCAATCAACTTGTACTATTTTTATTTCATCAATTGAATCAAAAAAACCTTGATTTTTTAAAT
>JALSLS010000186.1 GCA_026988195.1 Methylomonas sp. | reverse complement strand
GCAGATACTTGTTTATACAATCATCCCATCCTTGGATTCTGGATCTCGGCACAAATCTGTCTGGAACAGATTTGCATTTACCCAAAGGGCATTATGCAGGATAGCATAATGTGAATCCCTGCCGAGACGACGTACAACAGTTGAATCGGTGTTTTTAAAAAATGGCTGAGACTCGTACGTAATCAGGAAGCTTTTTAAAGCTTGGTAAGGTGTGTTCTACGCACCTTTTGAATGAGCAGTGCATAATGGCGCGTAAAGCGCATCTAGTGTTCTCAGTATGGGCAAAACCAATCAGCTCATAGATAAGAGTAATGTGGAAACAATGATGATACATTTATAAAAGCCAGCATTGCAACCTCGTCATTCCTGCATTCTCTTAGCAGGAATCTAGTTTACTGAAAATGGATCCCCGACAAAAGACCTCGGGGATGACGCGTGGCACAAGGGTTTATTCTTTTTCCATATGATTTTGCGGAAACTCATAGGTAATCAGGAACAGGTTTAATTTGATAACCTTGTGGGTTCCAAAGTAAGCACTCTGCCGAATCTTTTTTCCACTCAGCTAATACAAAGCGTTGAGCAGGCTTGTTTTGTAAATCAAAGTTGTGGATGGCGGGACGATGGGTGTGACCGTGAATAAGGCGGGAGCATCCGTATTGTTGCAGAATATCAATAACAGCTTGTTGATTAACATCCATAATAGCTTGTGATTTTTTACGCTTATGAAAGAAACTACGAAAACGGTACCAGCGTGCAACCAGCAATCGAAGTAATAAAGGTTTAGTCAAAACGTTTTGTTTCCACTCTTCTGTACGTGATTTTTTACGAAATTCTTGGTATGGAAGGTCATCTGTACATAATAGATCACCGTGGGTTAATAATGTTTTAACTCCAAACAAATCAATAACAGTATATTCTTCCAATAGTGTTATACCAGACTCAGTGCAGAATTTATCACCCAGTAAAAAATCTCTATTGCCTTGTTGTAGAAAAACTTGCGTACCCGAGTCGGTTAGTTTTTTTAATTGTTTTTTGATCTTTTTATTAGGGGGAGTATTGTCATCATCTCCTACCCAAGTATCAAATAAATCACCTAAAATATAAACCGCAGAAGCCTCTTGAGCTTGGTTTTGTAGAAAGGATATAAAGCGACGGGTTATTTCTGTTTTTTCAATAGAAATATGAAGATCAGAAATGAAAATAATGTCTTGTTTCAAAATACTATAGGTAAGTTAGAAGAAGGAGGAATAGGTAGAGGAAAGACAAATATAAGCGTTATTAGGCTTATTCTATTAAATAAACCACCATCCATCGTTCCCTCGCTCCAGCGTGGGAACGCAGCTTGTGACGCTCCAGCGTCACGGAGCGCTGGAGCGAAACTATTTTGGTAGATTATTTATTTCCAGTGACCTTAAATCATTTCAGCTGATTCAATAACAATATCTTCTTTTGGTACATCTTGGTGTCCGCCACGGTTGCCTGTAGCAGCATCAGCCATTGCATCAACAACATCCATTCCTTCAATAACTTCAGCAAATACAGCATATCCCCAGCCTTGTGATGTAGGGCTGGTGTGGTCAAGAAATGAATTGTCTTTATAATTGATAAAAAACTGTGCTGTTGCAGAGTGCGGGTCGCCTGTACGAGCCATTGCAAGAGTGCCACGACTATTTTTTAAGCCATTATCAGCTTCATTCTGAATAGCTGCGTGAACTGGTTTTTGATTAAAGTCAGTATCAAAACCACCCCCCTGAGCCATAAATCCAGGAATTATACGGTGGAAAATTGTACCGCTATAAAACCCTTCTTTAACGTATTTGATAAAGTTTGCTGACGAGATAGGGGCTTTTTCTAAATTAACTTGAATAATAATTTCGCCTAAAGAGGTGGTTAATTTTACTTTGTTTTGTGTGTCGGACATTTTTGTTTCCGTTGCAAATGAAAGGGTTGTAGTTAAAAGTAGCACCAGGCTAAGAATAGTATTACGCATAGTTTTTCTGTAAGGTTGATGCAAATAAGGAATTTTATGCGTTTTTCTCTTGAAAGAGAAGCCTTAATCTTGGTAAATTGGTTGGTTTTACCAAACCGTGTAGTTGATCCAGCTAACCTCAATATAAAAAATGCTTAAAATATATAACACTTTAACGCGCAGCAAAGAAGTTTTTAAACCACGAATAGAAGGCAAAGTGGGGCTCTATGTTTGTGGTATGACGGTTTATGATTACTGTCATATTGGCCATGCGCGAGTGATGGTGGTTTTTGATACCGTAGCAAGATATTTTCGGTATTCGGGGTATGATTTAACTTATGTGCGTAATATTACCGATATAGACGATAAAATCATAAAACGAGCCAAGGAAAATGGCGAGGATTTTCTGGCCTTGACCGAACGCTTTATTGAGGCAATGCATGAAGATGAACGTGCATTATCTGTTTTACCACCCGATGTTGAGCCAAAAGCCACCCAATCAATGGGTGATATTATCAAGATGATTGAAGTCTTAGTCGAAAAGGGGCTGGCTTATGTTGGGGGGAATGGTGATGTTTTCTATTCTGTCAGTAAGTTTGGGCCTTATGGGCAATTGTCAGGTAAAAATGTTGAAGATTTACGTGCAGGTGAAAGAGTTGATGTTGATAAGGCAAAAAAAGATCCAATGGATTTTGTTTTGTGGAAAATGGCAAAAGTAGATGAACCTTCATGGGATTCTTCTTGGGGGAAGGGGCGACCAGGATGGCATATAGAATGTTCAGCCATGTCGACCTGTTGTTTAGGCAATCATTTTGATATTCATGGCGGAGGAATGGATCTACAATTTCCACATCATGAAAATGAAATCGCTCAGTCAGAAGGGGCGACGGGTGAGAAATTTGTAAACTTATGGATGCACAATGGCTTTGTCAGAGTTGATGAAGAAAAAATGTCCAAATCCTTAGGTAATTTCTTTACAGTTAGAGAAGTCTTAAAAAAATATCGCCCAGAAATTATTCGATTCTTCGTCTTATCAAGCCATTACCGAAGCCCATTAAACTATTCGGATGAACAGTTAGATGATGCGGGTTTAGC
>JALSLS010000185.1 GCA_026988195.1 Methylomonas sp. | reverse complement strand
CGATGATTTGTACGTACAAAACAGCGAAAATCAAGGGGGGTGGTATAAGAAATATGGCTTTTATTTGACAGAATTTGTTCTTTAGCACTATTTCCCGATAAGGGCAGCTAACGCCTGCGTAAAGGGCTTGCGGTTTGATTGCGATAAACTATTAATTTAATACAATTTAAACCGAAGTCACTTAACTTTGAAACAAGCCCGACTTCAGCAAGTCCGTTTTTGACGCACTTGTTATATTATTTTGGCAGTGCTTGCAAAAGAACTAATAACCAAGAATATAAAGAATTCCCAACTACACCTGCAGCACACGACTCTGTAAAGTGTGTGATTTTCTCTATTACTGTTGGGTCTTCTTGATTAATAGTCTCCAAATTAGAAATTACTTGTTGCATATTTTCTTCATAATTATCTGATTCAATAATTGAAAATATTGAGTCTAATGATTTTTTAATCAATATTGAATCCGTTTTCATTGAATGTTTCAATAATTTTTGTAAAAATTGCTTGTGTTCGGTATTTTTGCTTAATGAAGTTGATAAAATATTTATCATTTCTTTATACTGACTTTCAATAGATTTGTTTTTCTTAGAAAGTTGATTACTATGCCTTTTTTCTATCGCCAGTAGCTCCTTTTGATTTTCCATTTGTAATTGAGCAATTCTAAATTGCTGTTTAATCTCTATTAATTGAATTTGATTACTTGTCAGATCTTCTACATCTTTTTTTCCTTGAATTACAAGACTAAAAGAATTCATATCCTCAACAATATGCTCTTTTATCCCATCTTCTCCTTCAATAATTAATGTGATTGTATTGTTATCTTGCTGAATAGATACTTTAACATTCTGTTCTTTGTACTTTTCTCTTATCAAAGCACTAAAATTAGAAAGAATTGTAATTCCTGCCTGTTGGAACTCTGGAGGAAACTGAATTTCTCTGACTATTGTTTCAACTCCTTCTGGTGTTACATATTCTTCCCATGCATTTGGATTATCATTTACAAGGTCTTTGATAAAATCATCAGCACCATTTTCGGTATCCCCTTTGACTATTATATCCACACATAATACTGTGCACTCATCGCATACAAATACTGATGGTCCAGCTATTAATTTCTTTACTTCATGCTGACTTTTACCACAAAAACTACAGTACAATAATTTTGATTTTACTTCTGATTTAAGAGACATAATAACGAGACATTAAGTTTAGTAATTAAAAACGGATCAAACTATAACATAAAGTAAGTAACCAGAAGGTTCGATAGAATATCAAGTTAGAAACTTGGTTTTTATGCTTTTGCGTCGTAGATATATAACGCCTCATTCAGCTGATCCACTGGAAAACTGGCACGAGGAACTTTAGAAACAGCAAAACTATAACACAATCCGTTGCCCCCGAAGAAGACCTGCTTAAGTGGGTCAGATGCAATGACTTGTTAGGTATTGTTATATTTTTTAATTGGTTAGCATGATTCCAGAGTTCTTTGCAACACCTTCAATATTTTTATGTATGTAATAGTCACCTACAATTTTGCAAACCTTTAGTTCTAGGCTATTAAGGTTCCATAAGTATTGAGGCTTTTTCTTTACGAAAAGTTGGTCGGGCATTGGTACAAATATTCTGCCACCATCTAAAGAAATGAAATGTAATTCTTTTATAATGGAATTATCAATCTTGAGATAAACAGAGTATTTTTGAGTGCTTTGGTTTATATAAACCTCCGTCCATGCTTCCTGAAACAGAGTACCTTCCTCGCCCTTGTGTATTTGAAAAGTTGTATTATCTTGTGAAACCCACACTTCATTATGATTTATAGATTCACTCTTCCATTTCCCTGTTTCTAAGAGGGTTTCAAAGTATTGTAATGTGTTAGTTGCCTTTATATCTTTTGATAATTCATCAATTACTTTTTTATTATCTTCCGTAGATTTTTCTGAATATCTGTGTGTGATAAACCATGAAATTGCACCACCAATTAAAGCCCCAACTATAAGTAAAACTATTTCCATTTTTTTCCTTTATTTCAACTATAACAATTAAACTCACATACAATCATTGGGGCTTAAAAGTGTCTTTTTTAAGTACACCCCCACATTTTTGCCACTTTTGTACGAGGATAAAGCTACTCTGATGCTTGTAATTTATGCTTTTGCCTCGCAGAGACCTAACGCCTCATTCAGCTGATCCACTGGAAAACTGGCACGAAGCTCATTTAAAACAACAAAACTATACCACAAACCGTTGCTTCCGAAGAAGCCAGACTTAAGTGGGTCAGATGTAATGACTTGTTAGACTTTTGTTAATTTTTTAGCTTTTCCAAAGCTTGCTAATAGCAGTATTCCATAGGATTTTTGGAATAGAAATAAAATTTCTTTTATTTTTAGCTTCATTTAGCATAATTTCTTTTGCTTGTTTATACACCGCTTTTGATGCTTTGCTGGGATGCCCAGAGTCTACTGGAGGCATTGGGTCATATTCTATTAATAATTGAATAATCTCCGCCCGCTCGTTACCATAAATTTCTTTAACAACTGTTAATGCTAAGTCTATTCCAGCAGATACTCCTGCTGAAGTCATAATTTTACCTGACTTAACAATACGCTCTTTTCTTTTCGGAATTGCACCAAACTTACCTAATGCCTTTTGACCAATCCAATGAGTTGTCGCAGGCAGCCCATCTAAAATGCCTGCCGCAGCTAGAACTAAAGAACCAGAGCAAACTGAGAGTGTATATTGAGTATTTGGATGCACTAACCTTAACCAGCTAATTAACTTACTATCAGCCATAGCTGTTGTAGTATCAGAAGAAGAGCCAGGAACTAGAACAATATCTGGTTTTGGTGTTTCATCATATGAATGAGTTGCCCCTAACACTAAAACACCACTATCTGTGACGATTGGCTGGGGTTTATTGCTTATAAATCGTATTTCAGCATTTGGAATAAAACGCAATACTTCATAAGGACCTATTGCATCTAAAGCAGTCATTCCTTGATATAGAACTATAGCAATTTGCACAATGTTAATTTCCTTATTAGTCTAACGCCCCAATAATGGGCTTGCGTTA
>JALSLS010000184.1 GCA_026988195.1 Methylomonas sp. | reverse complement strand
GCAAGTTGATGTAGGATGTGCTGACGATAGGAAGCGCATAGCTTGCAATTGATGCGCTTCCTATCGTCAGCACATCCTACTTATTTCCTTACCTTAATGGCAGTGAGACTCTTAGTGGATAAATTGATTCTTTTAAGGTTCCTAAACCAATCATTACGTTTTGAAAAATACCAATAAAATAGACCTTCTTTATGACACCTGAAGTTATTTCAATTATTGCTCAAGATACGGTATTAGTTGCAGTTAAGTTAATTGCACCTATTTTATTATCGTCTTTAGCGGTTGGTCTGTTGGTGGCTATGTTTCAAGCTGCCACACAAATTAATGAGCAAACTTTAACTTTCATCCCTAAGTTGGCTATGGTTATCATCGTTTTAATACTTGCGGGTCCATGGATGTTACAAGTTATTATTGATTACTTTCAGGATCTGGTAAGGAAAATACCTGAAATAATAGGGTAAAGCGGGTGAACTTTACAGAGCAACAAATAATATCAATGCTGGCTTCATTTATTTGGCCATTCATTCGGATAAGTTCTATGTTTATTTCTATCCCTATCTTTAGTGTTAAATCATTGCCTGCAAAGATTCGATTGCTTGCCTCACTATTAATCACGATAGTGGTGGTTCCTGTTTTACCTGAAATTCCCAATATTGCTATTTTTAGTTATCAAGGCTTTTTAGTGACTGTTCAGCAACTGGTTATTGGGCTGTCAACGGGGTTTGTTTTGCAAATGGTTTTTTCAGTCATGCTGGTTGGTGGGCAAAGTATTGCATACAGTATGGGGCTAGGTTTCTCTTCCATGGTTGATCCGGCGACAGGTATTCAAGTGCCTGTTATTGCACAAGTATTTGTGGTTTCTTCAAGTTTAATGTTTCTGGCTGTTAATGGGCATTTATTATTAATTGAAATGATAGTCGCTAGTTTTACGACTTTACCTATTGATACCGTTGGTTTTAGTCTGGCTGATATATGGTCTATTATTGCCTGGAGCAGTCAAATGTTTACAGGGGGGCTGTTATTATCCATGCCAGTGGTTGCGGCTTTGCTTTTTGTAAATATTAGTTTTGGTGTGGCTGCCAGAGCTGCCCCTCAATTACAAATTTTTGGGGTAGGATTTCCTATCACCATTATGTTGGGAATGGTTTTGATTTGGGTCTCTATAGCTAATACCTTAGAGGTTTTTTCTGATGTCTTAAGTCTTGGTTTTGGCTTGATTAGTCAGTTGCTACGGGTATGAATTTTATAAGGGTAAAACACAGTGGCTGAAGACTCAGGGCAAGATAAAAGTGAGGAACCCACCGAGAAGCGCCTTACCGATGCAAGGAAAAAGGGTCAAATTCCACGCTCAAAAGAATTAAATACTTTTATGGCGTTAATAACCGCAGCCGTTATGTTGTTATTTGTGGGAGATTCTATAGCAAAAGGGCTGGCTCGTTTAATGCAACAGCAATTGAGCTTGAGTCGAGAGGTTATTTTTGACCCTGCCAGTCCAGTCATCTATTTTGAGCAAGTCTTATTAGATGGGTTGTTGCTTATTCTTCCTCTCGTTATTCCACTGGTTATTGTAGCCTTGCTGACCCCCATGATGATGGGGGGCTGGAATTTTTCAATGGAATCAATGGCACCTAAAGTGTCAAAAATGAATCCTTTTTCTGGTTTGAAAAGAATGTTTGGGGTTCAAGGTGTTGTTGAGTTATTAAAAGCAATTGTAAAAATTGCATTAGTATTTGTTGTGGCAGGGGCTTTATTTAATTTTAATTTTGACCAATTTATGGGCTTGAGTTCCTTGTCTTTAAATACGGCAGTGACCAAAGCTATTGATATAATTATGGTTGGTTTTTTGATTTTAAGCTCGACTTTAGTGGTGATTGTAGCGATTGATGTGCCTTATCAGTTGTGGAATACCAAACGACAATTAATGATGACAAAGCAGGAAGTTAAGGACGAGTCTAAAGAGCAAGAGGGTAATCCTGAAGTTAAAGGACAAATTAGACGTAAACAGATGGAGATGTCACAGCAGAGAATGATGGATGACGTTCCAAAAGCAGATGTGATTGTTACTAACCCTGCGCATTATGCTGTGGCTTTAAAGTATGACCCTGTGGGAACTGGAGCCCCTATTGTGGTTGCTAAAGGGGTTGACTTAATCGCTGCTCAAATTCGAAATATAGCACTGAGTGTTGATATTCCTCTAGTCGCCGCACCACCTCTAGCGAGAGCTTTGTTTTATTCTACAGAGAAGGGCGAGGAAATCCCCAAAGGGCTTTTTTTGGCAGTTGCACAAGTTTTAGCCTATGTTTTTCAATTAAAAACAGCAACTGAAAATAGAACAGAAAAACCAACAGTACCAAGAGACTTAAAAGTACCTCCTGAATTTAGACAGCAGTAAAATTTTATTTCATGTACGTTCCTTAATGACAGAACTTTAAAACAAATAAGAAAATATGGATCAAGCTAACTTAGTCGAAAAACTAAAATCATTTGCGGGAATGGGACTGGGCGCTCCTATAGTCATTGTTATGATTTTATCCATGATTATCCTGCCATTGCCTGCGTTTATATTGGATCTGTTTTTTACTTTTAATATTGCATTTTCATTAATTATTTTATTAGTTGTTATCTATAGCATAAAGCCACTAGAGTTCTCTGTTTTTCCCTCGGTTATTTTAATTGCTACTTTGTTTAGGCTGGCATTAAATGTTGCTTCAACTCGTATTGTATTATTAGAAGGGCACCAGGGCGGAGATGCGGCTGGTAAGGTTATTGAGGCATTTGGTGCTTTTGTTATTGGTGGCAACTTTGCTGTTGGGTTAGTTGTTTTTGCTATTTTAGTTATTATTAATTTTGTGGTGGTCACAAAAGGTGCAGGCAGGGTTGCTGAAGTAGGAGCCCGGTTTACACTGGATGCCATGCCAGGTAAACAAATGGCTATTGACGCTGATTTAAACTCAGGGTTAATTGATCAGGATCAGGCAAGAGAGCGGCGCGCAGAAGTTGCAGCTGAAGCTGATTTTTACGGGTCTATGGATGGTGCGAGTAAGTTTGTTAGAGGTGATGCAATCGCAGGTATCATCATCT
>JALSLS010000183.1 GCA_026988195.1 Methylomonas sp. | reverse complement strand
GGATTTGGTTTTGTGTCAGACCTGTTTTTAACTTTTTCATCACGTTTTTTGTTACTGGGTTAATCATACAAACGAGGAATTTAATAATACCCGAAAGTATGGCGCAGGGTTTTGGCTTCATAGGCGTATTAGAAAAACAGGCGCATAGCGGGCTACGGTCACAAACAGCATCCTGCTTCAAGTGACACTTGCACATCCCTGTGCTTCGTAACTGTTTTTCTAGCATGCCTATGGGGCCAAAAGACAAGTCAGACTTGGGTATTATTGAATCCTCGTTCCTTAGGGAGCAGAAAATAATAGGTTAAGAATTCTACCACTTGACCACTTATCCCGAGCCTTCCAAAACGTACATTCTTCTCCATCTAGATAATCATAAGCCTATCTATTCAAGTATTGACTCACTTTATGTTTCGGTGTTTTGCTTAGCTTTTGAATTAATGTAAATGGTATTGATGGAAGACCATAGTGGCTATTGATGTGTTCTAACATCGACAACCATAATTTGGCTGTCATTTCAGAGTCATATAAGGCTCTATGAAAATTACCGTCTGAAGGGATTTTTGCATATCTGACTAAGGTGGCGAGTTTATGATCAGCTGCACCTTGGTAGAGTCTTCTCGACAGCAACATTGAACAAGCAAATTTTCCAGTGTATTGTTTTGATACTCTTTTAAGTTCAGCGTCTAAAAACCGTTTATCAAATGAAGCATTATGAGCAACAAGATTATAGTCACCAATGAATCCCGCAAACTGACTCATGACTTCCTTACAAGGCCTTGCATCCTTGAGCATGTCATTTGTTATTCCAGTATAGCTTTCAATAAAACCATCAATAGGTCGCCCTGGATTCATGAGTTCTTGGAATCGGTCTTTGATTTCTCCATTTTCAATCAGTACGGCACCTATTTCAATAGCTCGATCACCATAAGTAGGTGATAGCCCTGTGGTTTCAAAATCCAGGACAACAACAGTATTCGCCTTAGACATAGTCATTCCTAAGTTATTTGTTTTAAGGCTTCCTGACTCAACAAGCCACCAACAATAGCCATCTATTTTCAATAATTGACAATCATATCCTCTCCTTCAAGTATTGATCAAGGGTACATATCAGTTATATAACATTAACTGGAATTTATTTTCAAAGCCTTGTACTCTATTCCTAAGTTTAGAAGGTATCCCCCCTATTACATTATTCATTAAAACAGCAATAATCTTTAGATACGTGGATTCACTCATGGGTAACCAGGAACGATAATGTAGTCTCGCTACATATTCAGCATTACTGACAATAAAAACAAAGTATTTTATTTTATTTGTAGTATAATAGTCTGTTAATTTAAGCTTTTGTTCGCTCTTTTATCCAGGTATTTTATGTCCGAAAATGATTCTTCGCTGCCCTCCTTCCATGACTTAGCACTCTCTGAGCCCGTATTAAAAGCCGTTGAAAGCGCTGGCTACGAGACACCCTCTCCAATTCAAGCTCAGATTATACCTTTCATGCTAGATGGTAGAGACGTACTTGGACAGGCACAAACTGGCACAGGAAAGACCGCAGCATTTGCGCTACCTATATTATCAAATATAGACCTAAGCCAAAAAGACCCTCAAGTGCTTGTGCTTGCACCAACCAGAGAGTTAGCCATTCAAGTTGCCGAGGCCTTTCAAAGCTACGCATCAAAACTTAACGGGTTCCATGTATTGCCTATTTATGGTGGACAAGATTACAGCATTCAACTACGCCAACTTAGACGTGGCGCTCATGTTGTTGTCGGCACACCTGGGCGTGTTATGGATCACATGCGTAAAGGCACACTAAAGCTAAACAAACTAAAGACTCTGGTGCTTGATGAAGCTGATGAAATGCTACGCATGGGGTTTATTGATGATGTCGAGTGGATTCTTGAACAAATACCAGAACAAAGACAAATTGCGCTTTTTTCTGCCACTATGCCATCTATTATTCGGAAAATTGCCCAAAAATATTTAAGCAACCCAGAACAAGTTACCATTAAAGTTAAAACCCAAACTGCAGACAATATTCGTCAACGTTACTGGATGGTAAGTGGCACTCATAAACTGGATGCTTTAACTCGTATTCTAGAAGCTGAAGAATTTGACGGAATGATTATTTTCGTCCGCACCAAAACAGCCACTATTGAATTGGCTGAAAAACTAGAAGCCCGAGGTCACTCTGCGGCAGCCATCAATGGTGATATGTCTCAACAGTTACGTGAAAGATCTATCAATAACTTAAAAAATAGCAAACTTGACATTCTAGTTGCTACCGACGTTGCTGCTAGAGGACTTGATGTTGACCGTATCACACATGTTGTCAATTACGACATTCCTTACGACACTGAATCTTACATCCACCGTATTGGTAGAACAGGTCGCGCAGGAAGATCTGGCGATGCTATCTTATTTGTTTCGCCAAGAGAAAGACGCCTACTGGGTAATATAGAAAGAGCAACCAAGAAAAAAGTTGAAGAAATGCAACTCCCTTCAACCGAATATATTAATAATGCACGTATTTCTCGTTTTAAACAACGTATTACAGATATGCTGGCGACTGAAGAACTAAGCTTCTACACTCAGCTAGTTGAGCAATTTCAAACAGAGCACGATGTACCCGCACAAGATATTGCAGCTGCACTCGCAAAAATGGCTCAAGGTAGCACTCCTTTACTTATAAAAGACCTACCTAAAAGAACAGCCACTCGTAGAGATCGTAGCGACCAACGCCCTCCCTCACGCGGTGAGCGAGGTGAGCGCGGCGAAAGAAATGACCGTAAACCTAGTCGAAATAGAGGTCGTAGTTCTGATATAAAGATGGACTTGTATCGCATTGAAGTGGGGAATGAACACGGGGTTAAACCTGGAAACATCGTCGGTGCAATTGCTAACGAGACAGGAATAGATGGCGACCATATTGCTCGAATCAAAATTGAAGAAAGTTATAGTACTGTTGAGCTTCCTGCAGGCATGCCAAAAGAACTTTTTCAAGAATTGAAAAAAGTACGGGTTGTAGGTCAGCAACTCAACATTTCTGCAATGGATCCCGCCTTAATTAAGAAAGCAAAAGGCAAGAAGCGTATAGGATCTTCTTCCAGACGAGGAAAAAATAAGCCTAGTGAATAAAGTCAATTACAAACCAGACAATCCTAAAAGGTTGCCTGGTTTGGCTTCAAGACTATAGAGCTTCACTGCCATTAAGTTAAACAATTTGCTGTAGGATGTGCTGACGATAGGAAGCGCATCGTTTGCAGCTGATGCGCTTCCTATCGTCAGCACATCCTACATAACTTGCTTAATTTGGATTAACTTAGAGTGACTTATAGCTAAATTATAATGCTTGGGCGGGAATATTATTAATACCCCTATTTTTCCAGCGCGCTAAAAACCCTATTCAACGCCTGCCACCAAATAACGACCCCATAATCCCTCGAATAATTTGTCGTCCTATTTGACTTCCTATACTTCTTGCGGCACTTTTTAGCATCGCCTCACCCGCACTTTGCCTCCCCTTAGACCGACTATTGCTACTTTTTTTGGATCTTAGTGCCTGGTTTTCTTCAAGATCTGCCTGCTCAACTCTTTTTTTCAAAATTTCATAGGCTGACTCTCTATCAATATCTTGATCATATCTACCTTTATAGGGTGAGCGTGATATTATCTGCTCTCGTTCAGCAGCGGTAACCGGCCCCATTTGAGACTGTGGAGGTTTGATTAATATCCTTTCTACCTGTGTGGGGCTACCATCCTTATTTAACACTGAAACTAAAGCCTCACCTGTTTGTAGTTCTTTTATGACTTGTTCTACATCAAGCTTTGGATTATCTCGAAAAGTATCAGCAACTGCTTTAATAACTTTTTTATCTTTTGGAGTATAAGCGCGTAGTGCGTGCTGAACTTTTAGACCTAATTGCCCTAAAATATCTTCAGGAATATCCAATGGGCTCTGGCTAATAAAATACACTCCCACACCTTTAGACCTAATTAAACGAACAATCTGCTCAATTTTATCAACTAACACCCTTGGTGCTTGTTCAAATAACAAATGAGCTTCATCAAAAAATAAGACTAACTTAGGTTTATCGGCATCACCTACTTCTGGCATATTTTCATACAACTCAGAAAGTAACCACAATAAAAACACAGCATAAAGCCGTGGTGATTTTTGAGTTAAAATTGTTGCATCCAGCAAACTAATCACCCCGTTACCTGAAAAGTCAGTTCGACAAAAATCTTCTAACTTTACAGCAGGCTCACCAAAAAACTCACTAGCACCCTGCTCATCTAGCACTAACAACCTACGTTGAATCGCTCCAATGCTCGCTGACGAGATATTGCCATATTCAGACTTTAATGCCTTAGAATTTTCTCCCATCCAGTTAAGCATTACTCGAAAATCTTTAAGATCTAACAGTAACATCCCTTCATCATCAGCAATTTTAAAGCAACTATAAACCACTCCTGTCTGCGTATCATTCAGCTCCAGCATATGACTGATTAACAAAGGCCCCAAGTCTGAAATAGTTGCCCGAACAGGATGGCCTTGCTTGGCAAAAATATCCCAAAAAACAGTGGGATTTGCTTGAAAATTAAAGCCACTAACCTTTATTTGTTCAACCCGTTCAGTAATTTTCTCATGTGCTTTCCCTGGCCTTGATATCCCTGATAAGTCCCCTTTAATATCCGCTAAAAAGACAGGAACACCCAGCTGGGAAAACGACTCAGCTAATATTTGCAAGGTAATGGTTTTACCTGTTCCTGTCGCGCCAGAGATAACCCCATGCCGATTCGCCATGGCAGCATCCATGATAACTTGCATCTCACCATTTCCACCTATTAACATTTCCTTAACCATTAAATTTCCTCAATTATTTTCTCTAATTCTAACAAAAAACACAGCGTGAAGTGGTATTAGCCTCATTACTTTCACAGCTTAAGGTAAAATAAGGCTCATAATAGCCTCACAAACTCACCCAACTTAAGTCCCCATTGTGCCAGTAGGTTTTACAAAATGAAGACATTATTTACTCCTGCAATTTCTCTGATGAATCAGTTCAATTACAGACGGAAGTTTGCTTTTTTAGGTGTTATTTCACTGATTGCCATTAGTATTTTAATCTATAGTTTATTCTTGGGGCTTAACCAAGTTGTTACCAACTCTGAGCAACAAATACAAGGACTTAAATTGCTCACTCCTTTATCTAAAGCCATTCAAACTATTCAACAGCACCGTGGGCTTTCTGCTGGCTTTTTAGGTGGAAATAATGTGATGCTACCGATGCGTAAAGATAAAGAAGAGGAAGTCACCAAAAACCTCCATAATATTGAAACCTTTGCCCAAACATTATTAACCGATAATATTAACTGGGTATCAATAAAAAAGATGTGGCAACACATTATCGATTCAGGGCTTAAGCTTTCAATTGCTAGAAATTTTACCGAACACACTCAGCTTATTGAACAGCTAGAGTTCTTTAAAATAATGCTAACAGATGAATATTCACTTACCTTTACCACAAACCTTGATACCTTTTATTTAATCGATACCAGCATCAATAAACTCCCTAAAGCCATGGAACAACTTGCCCAAATACGTGACTTTGGCACCAGTATTTTAGCTAAAAAACATGCCTCTGAATCTCAACGTATAGAATTATATATATTAATAGCAAAGCTTGAAGCATCTCTACGCCAACTCACCATCAACTTAAATAAAACAGCTACCCTAAATCATAATATCAAGTCACAGTTGCACACTGCATCAACAGATATTACTGACTCCGCTCAACAAATTATTAGTCTAGTTCAAGCTGACTTACTGGGTGAAAAGTTTTACACTCAACCTGAAGACTTTTTCAATCAAGTTACCCTTGCAATTGATAGTAGCTACCAGCAAATGTATCAGACATTAATCCCCACAATTAAAGCTATTACCACTCACCGACTACAACAAGCCAAAAACAGACTTTATATAAGCATTAGTATCTCTTTAATACTGTTATTGATAGTCCTTTACTTTGTTATTGGTATTTATCATTCCATGAGAGGAAGCGTGCAAATCCTGACTCGTTCTCTACATGCCTTTGCTGATGGCCATTTAGAACAAAGAATTCACCTAAAAACCCAAGATGAACTTAATCATATCGGTAATAGCTTTAACCAACTGGCAGAGAAAACGACTTCTCTACTCGCTAATCTAGAAAATAGCCAAAAGAAAACCCAGCAAGTCCTTGATAGCTTGCTCACTATGGTTAGCATTACTTTACCTAATGGCACTTTAGATTTCGCCAGTTCTCGCTCTCTTGAACTTGCTGGATTATCACAAACAGACGTACTAGGTAAAAAAATATGGGATTGCCCTTGGTTTTCATATAGTGAATCATCTCAACAATTAATACGTCAAGATTGTCAGTCAGCCGCTAAAGGTGAATATGTTGATAGAGAAATAAAATTTTCTCTTGCCGACCGGACTGTTTGGGTCGATTTTAGCATTCACCCCGTTTTTGATAATACAGGTCAAGTCGAATTTTTAGTTGCTGAAGCAAGAGATGCAACCCGTAGACACATTGCAGAGGAACACTCTAAACGTAGCCAAAAAATGGATGCATTAGGTAAGTTAGTTGGTGGTATAGCGCATGACTACAATAATATGCTGGGTGTGATACTAGGTTATGCTGAATTACTGGAAATGAAATATGAAGAACTTAATGATGGTGAGAGCTATGTAGCAGAAATAATACGTGCAGGTGAAAGAGGTAGAGTACTAACCCGAAAAATGCTGGCATTTTCTAAATCTGAAAGTAGCAATCCAAGTGCCTGTAATATTAACCAAGCCTTAATTGATTTAAAAGACATGCTGTCTAAATCACTCACTGCATCTATCAAACTTCATTATGATTTATATGAACATTCATGGCCTATATGGGTTGACATTAATGAATTAGAAGATGCTATTTTAAATATATGCATCAATGCAAAATACGCCATGCCCAAAGGCGGCTCATTAACGATTACCACACAAAACACCTATTTATCCAGAGACGAAGCAAAGCTACTAGGCCTTTCAGCAAATGATTATTTAAAACTGTGTATTACTGATACTGGCTGCGGCATGGATGATGAAACTAAAACACATGTTTTTGACCCCTTCTTCACCACCAAGGGCGAATCAGGAAATGGCTTGGGGCTAAGTCAGGTTTTTGCATTTATGGAACGTTCCAGTGGTATTATTAATCTTTATACTCAGATAAATGAAGGCTCTCAATTTAGTTTATACTTTCCACGACACAACAAAGCTCAAAAAACCAATAAATCTTTTGATAGCCATTCAGCCCCTCAACTGACGGGAAAAGAGCATATCTTAGTCGTTGATGACGAACCCGCTTTACGAGAACTTGCCAAACAAATTTTAACCCATTTTGGGTATAAGGTAACCACGGCAAGCTCGGGGGAAGTCGCGCTTGAAGTACTAGCATCTCAACATATCGATTTAATGCTGAGTGATATTATTATGCCCAATATGGATGGTTATCAATTATCTCGATTAGTCACTAAGCAATATCCAAAAGTTAAGATACAATTAGCCAGTGGTTTTAGTGACAATAGACATACTGACTCTGATTTGTATTTAAGACAAAATATGCTACATAAACCTTATAGCTCAAAAGAGTTACTCACAAGTATCCGCCTCCTTCTTGATGGCTATTTGCTACCCATTCCAAAACAATAAAAAACTATGTCTATAACAGAAAACAGTCCTTGTAAAATTTATATTGTTGATGATGATGAGCAACAAGCAAATTTAATGCAAGCAATGACTAAAACTATTCAGCTTGAAACTAAAATTTATACATCAAGCATTGAATTTTTAAAGGTAGCTGTTACCGAACATGATATTGTTATTCTTGACTTACAAATGCCTGAAAAAGACGGCATTGAGATTATGCGAGAGCTAGCCTCGTGCCATAAAAAACCTAACTTTATATTAGTCAGTGGCTTTGATGAACGTGTATTACATTCAGCAAAACAACTGGCTGAATCCAAGCAACTCAATGTCGTCAGTACACTTTCAAAACCCTTTAAAGCCAAGGTTTTTATTGCTTTAATTAAAGCAACCCATGAAAAATGTTTAGAAAACTATTTAAAGCAACAAAATAACCCTGCTATTGATGAAGACAACCAAAATAGCCCCACAATTGAAGAACTCAAACTTGCCCTGAGAAAGCATCAATTAATAGTTTATTTTCAGCCTCAAGTCAGCTTTAATACTAGCGCCTTACAAATTGCTGAAGTTTTAGTCCGTTGGCAACACCCTGAGAAAGGTATATTGCTACCTGATACCTTTATCCCCCTTGCAGAGAAGCATGAGCTGATGAACCTGCTAACAGAAGAAATTCTGATGCTGGCTATTAAAGAGTATAAAAAAATTATTGCTGGTGGACTGGATATTCAGATTTCCATCAACTTATCAGCTCAAAATGTAAGTGATTTGTCCATGCCTGAAAAACTAGAAGGCTTGCTCAAACATTATGATATAGATCCAAAATCTATTACCCTAGAAATAACCGAATCCGCCTTAATGAATAAGGTATCTGATTCTTTAGACATCCTTAATAGGTTGCGAATGAAAGGATTTTCATTATCTATTGATGACTTTGGCACAGGCTACTCCTCTTTAGTAAAATTATACCAAGCGCCTTTCACTGAGCTAAAAATTGATAGGCAGTTTGTATTGCGTTCTGTTATTGACCCAGACTCAAAGGCTATTATTAAACTATGTATCTTATTAGCGAATGAACTCAAGATGAAAACAGTCGCTGAAGGTGTAGAATCAAAAGAAATATGGGATCAACTACAAAGTATGGGTTGCGATCACGCACAAGGAAACTATATTGCTATGCCAATGCCTACTGACGAGTTTATTCTATGGGTTAAAAACCAGTAGAATAATCTTTAAAAAAGGGAAATAATACCCAGTTCCCCAGAAAGTGTGTTGATAAATGCATAGGTAACAATCAGGTATACTTCGCGCGGTCACGGATGCGGAGTTTATAAGCTGCTGATTTTTTGTCGATAGCAAGGCGCTGAAACAGGCACATAGCAAGCTACGTAACTGTTTCAGCAACGCAGCTATTGGCAAAAACTCAGCGGTTAGAAATCCGCAGTCGTGACCGCGCGAAGTATAGGATGTGCTGAGGAACGAAGCGCATCATTTACAGATGATGCGCTTCCTGTCGTCAGCACATCCTACAGCAAATGGCTTAACTTAATGGTAGTGTTGCTCCAGCGTCACAGAAGCCCTTAGATTCAACACGTTTATAGAGAGGCTAGGCGTAAAACTACTCTCGTTTAAAAATAAGAGAGGTATTTATGCCACCAAAAGCAAAGTTATTACTCATTACATAATTGCACTCTAACAACCTAACATCACCTTTTATATAATCAAGGTCGGCACATTCAGGGTCCACATTTTCTAGATTTGCGGTAGGGTGAAACCAGTTTTCGTTCATCATATTAACCGCAGCCCAAGCTTCAATGGCACCACAAGCGCCTAATGTGTGGCCGGTATAACTCTTGATTGAACTTATTGGGGTTTTATGACCAAACAGTGCCGCTGTCGCCTGACTTTCAGCAATATCACCTCTTTCTGTTGAAGTACCGTGAGCACTGATATAACCAATCGCTGATTCATCTAACTCTGCATCTTGCATTGCTAGCTTCATTGCAACTTGCATACTCTCGCTATCAGGCTGGGTCACATGCAAACCATCAGAATTTGTGCCAAAGCCTATAATTTCTGCATAAATATGCGCTCCTCGATTTAACGCATGCTGTCGTTCTTCCAAAATGAAGGTACTACCACCCTCACCTATCACTAAACCATCTCTGTCTTTATCAAAAGGTCGGGGGGTTTTATCGGCTTCATCATTTCGAATACTGGTTGCAAATAAAGTATCAAAAACCGCAGCTTGGGAGGCAGAAAGCTCATCACTCCCGCCAGCGACCATGAGTGTTTGTATCCCGTATTTGATAGTTTCATAAGCATAACCTATTCCTTGGCTGCTAGAAGTACAGGCACTAGAAGTTGGAATGATGCGTCCATTAATACCAAAATGCAAAGCAATATTAACGGGGCAAGTGTGCCCCATCATCCGTATATAAGAAGTTGCATTTAAACTGCCTTTATCATGATTTAATAGCATCTTGGTAAAATCAACCAGTCCCCCAAAACTTCCGGAAGAACTACCATAGGCAATTCCCACCCGCCCACTCTTTAAACAAGGGTCATTTAATAATCCTGCATCAATTAAGGCTAGTTCAGTGGCATAAGTACCTAACATCGCAACCCGCCCCATCCCACGTACTTGCTTGCGTGTGTAATGTTCAGGTCTAGAAAAATCAACAGGGGCTGCTAATCGAGTATTCAATCCATTATATTTATCCCAGTCATCCATTTTTTGAATGCCTGTTTGCTGTTTTTTTAAATTTTCTGCAACAGTTTCCCAGTTATTTCCTATTGGGGTTAAAGCCGCCATACCTGTAATTACAACTCGCTTCATTAACACAAGCCCCCATTAACTGAAATCACTTGCCGAGTAATGTAAGCTGCATCATCAGAAAGTAAAAAAGCAACCGTGGCAGCCACTTCTTTTGCTTCTCCCACACGTCTTAATGGAATCATTTTTTTTATATCGTCTAAAGGTAAATCATCGACCATTTCTGTATCAATAAGTCCGGGGGCTACACAATTAACTGTGATTTTTCGTTTTGCTAGTTCCAATGCAAGTGCCTTTGTTGCCCCAATAATACCTGCTTTAGCGGCACTATAATTAACCTGTCCACGGTTACCAATCAGCCCAGAAACAGAGGATAAAGTCACAATACGCCCAGGTTTACGCCGCCTAATCATCGGCATTGTTAAAGGAAATAGCACATTGTAAAAACCATCAAGGTTAGTATGAACCACTGAATCCCATTCTTCGCCAGTTAATGCAGGAAATGCATTATCTGCGGAAATACCCGCATTACATACAACACCGTAATATGCACCATAATGCTCTATATCTTGATTCAGCTGTTCAGAGCATTGCTTTCTATCAGACAAATCAAACTGTAATACACGCGATGATTGCCCCATTTCTTTAATTTGTTCGGCAACAGCCTCTGCTTCTGCCAGCCTACTTCGACAATGCACGACTACATCATAGCCTTTTCCTGCTAAATAAAGTGCGATAGCTTTTCCGATACCTCTGCTTGAACCTGTGACTAATACTGTTTTATTCATTTATTATTATACTTGGACACGTGTATTTTAAATTATATATAGACTTAAGCAACAAGCCATCAACTAATCACTTTATTTTTAGCATCAGTCGGCTGGTAAACGTTCAATTTAGCTGAAATATCAATTCCATCTGCGATAATATGACAGTTAAACACGCCTAAACCTTGGTCTTCCATTATTCGATTAACGGTTATGGTTAACCGCTCCCCAACCTTGAAAGCTGTAATATTGCTAACATAACGACGCGTACCTAATAAAAAGCCTAATTGAATAGGTTTACCCGCTAACACACACATCATCCCACCATGTGCGGCAATAGTTTGTGCCATGTATTCTATACCAACCCATGCAGGGACTTGATCCCCCACATTAAATAAACCATCGCCTCGCACCACCACCTCAGCCACTAATGATTCGTTATCATATTCAATTACTTTATCAAGTAACAGCATTTGTCCAGCATGTGGCACTAATTCTGAAACCTTAATATCTATCATGCTCGGCTAACAACAATTGAAATATTATTTCCACCAAACGCAAAAGAATTACTCTGACAATGATTAATTTTACGCCCTAAACTTTGCCCTTGCTGAAGGTAATTTAACTTAGGTAATCTATCATCTAATAAATCAGCATTAATATTAGGAATTAATATCCCCTGCTCATCGGTACTGCTTAATAATCCCCAACAGATACCTAGCTCAATTGCAGCTGCCGCACCCAATGCATGTCCAGTCATTCCCTTACTTGAACTTACTGCAGTTTTATCCCCAAAAACTTGTGCAACCGCTTTACTTTCCATGGCATCATTCAAGGGGGTCGCGGTTCCATGCATATTAAGATAATCAATCTGTTCTGGAAGCATTTCTGCTTCAGCTAATGCCATTTTCATGGCTGATATGACAGCCCCGCCGTCTGGATCGGGGGCGGAAAAATGATATGCATCACTGCTTGCACCAATACCTTTTAATTCAACTGGCCCAGGTTCTTTACTCATCACAAATAAAGCAACGCCTTCAGATAAATTAATCCCGTCTCGGTGCTGAGCAAAGGGTTTACATAAACCCTCTGATACAGAAGCTAAGGCATCAAAACCGTGAACTGTAAACTGACATAAAGTATCCGCCCCTCCTACAATCACAGCATCACACAAACCAAGAGATATTAACCTACGAGCTGAAGCAAAAGCTTTTCCACTGGATGAACAGGCCGTTGATATTGCATAAGCCGGACCTGTTAACCCTAAAAAATGAGCTAAAAAATCTGCCCCTCCAGCCAATTGTTGCTGTTTATAATGAAAGGCCTCTGGTTTGACTTTATATTTAGCGACAGAGGCCAATGCTAATTCAGTATTACGGACTCCGGAGGTACTTGTTCCTAACACTACCGCTATTCTATTAACCCCATATTGAGTAATCATTGAATCAACTGTATCTCGAATTTGAGTTAATGCTGCTAATAACAAGCGATTGTTTTTACAGTCATAGACACTATATTGGCTTTCTATCTCCGGTAAATCAGCATTCACTTCACCTACATAAATTGGATGTGTACTGTATTTATCAGTCAATTTTAAACCTGTACGGTCACCCGCCTGTAACCTTTCTAACATGGCTGTTGGATTATTCCCCACCGCGGAGAGCATGCCTAAATCATTAAGAAAAAACCTCATGGTTCCCGGCATAATTCAGCCAACGTCTTTAGCCTTGCACGAGAATTTTTAACATAGGGATTTTTTTCATCCCACACATAACCCGCCAAAATAGAACAAATCATTTGTTTAATATTAGCCTGTTGTTGTCCATAAAAAACCACATCTTGTAAACCACCTTCATACCAAGCCGTTACAAAGGTTCTAAAGGTTTCTACGCCTATTTGCAGAGGCTCAGAAAAATCTTTTTCCCAATCAACCGCTTCACCCTTTAGCTGCTTATCTAAAACCTCAGCAGCTAAACTGGCAGACTTCATTGCTATAGTGACACCTGAGGAAAAAACAGGGTCTAAAAACTCACCTGCATTACCTAATAAAGCATAGCCTTTACCATGTAATGTGCTTACATCGGCACTATAGCCTTTAATACTATTCACCTTAGTATCAAATACAGCATTTTTTAACAAAGCCGCTAAAGAGGGATCCTGAAAAACCAATGCTTGAAAAACCTGTTGATAATCATTCCCAAAAGCTTCAAAAAACTTAGGTTCAGCGACGACACCAATACTGCAGCGACCATCACTAAAGGGGATTAACCAATACCAAGTGTCTCTATGTTCTGGATGGACAATAATACGAATTTTATTGCGATCATATTCAATACAATCAATACCATCTTCAATATGACTAAATAATGACTGACGACAAGGAAAATCTGAAGGTTTTTCTAATGATAACAGTCGAGGTAACACTCGCCCAAACCCACTGGCATCTAATACAAAAGAGCTTTCAATTTGATAGCGACCACCCATTTCCTTGTTAACCGTCAAGACGGGCTTATCTTGAGAAAAATCAGCGGCAATAACTTGTTGTTGCCAGCGAATATCTACTCCCATTCTCTGAGCTTCATTGGCTAGTAATAAATCAAACTTATCGCGCTGAACCTGAAAAGTAGTATCAAAACCTGCCGAAAACTTATCTGAAAAACAAAAGTCAGAATATTGTTCCTTATTGATAAACACAGCCCCCGCTTTTAATTGAAAACCAGCGGCATAAACGGCATCTAACATACCAGCCTGCTCAATAAACTCCATACACTGGGGTAATAAACTTTCACCAATACTAAACCGAGGAAACAATTCTCGCTCAATAATAGTAACTTGGTAGCCTTTGTTCTGTAGTAATGCAGCGGCTACAGTTCCTGAAGGGCCTGCACCAATAATAAGAACATGACAATTATCTGTCACTAATGATTCCCCTTTTGACTCATTCTGTTTATCATTTTATAGATTATATACGTTATAATTTGAGATTGATAACAGTCCCCCATTCAATAGAGGTGCTGTAAAGAGCATCCTGTAAATTATAACTTATAAAATAATGAAAAAAAAACTACGTGCCTTTATCTTTGAAGAACTCATTTTTGTAGCTGAACCCGAAAAATTTAGCGATGAAGATGACTTATTAGAAGCGGGTCTGGATAGTATGGGCATTATGCGTCTTATCATGTTTATTGAAGATAATTATAGTATCACTTTGCCTGATACAGAAATTGAGCCTGATAATGTACAAACATTTAAAGCGCTTGAACAATGGATATTAAGACATAAAAACGCATGAGTGATTGCAAACAGGATATTTTAGAGCCTTTAAACATTGCTGATTGTTTTACCTTGGCAATGGATGAAGAAATTCGTCAGGATGGACTGGCAGGCAGTTTATGTGGTTTTGGCTTAGAGTTGAGTCAATCACCTGATATAGAAAAACTACAACAGCGTATTCATCACTTCAGTCAGCAATTTCCTGTTGCTTTAGCTAGCCTGCAACAACGAGGAAAGCGTTTTTACTGGTGTAAACGAGAAACGCCTCCGCAACTATTCTTTCAACATAACTGCACAGACAATCAAGCAGAACACACCTTTCAAAAAGACACGGTTAAACAATTAATCAATCATAAACAAAAGAGAGAAGAAACCACTGCCATTGAGTTCCACCTTATCAGTAACTCAACTAAAACCACCTTCTTTATCCGCTGGATTCACCCTTTTTGTGATGCTAGAGGAATTGATCTAATTCTTAAATATTTATCCGCTGAAGATACCTCAGCTTTTACCCAAGGAAATACTCAACCATTAGTTAAGCAACAGTTAGATAAATATTCTTGGTGGAAAAAACTGACCTTACTATTAAAAGGTAAACGCTATATTGCATCTATAGACCGGTTTGAAAGCATTCAACCTTTTAAATCAGAACCACCTCAACACTTAAATTACAGTATTTACAAGCTTAGTGCAGAACAAACAGCACAAGTATCTAAACTGGCCAGAAAACAAGTAGGTTTAACAGGCACCAGCCTTTACTATATTGGCTGCCTAATGCGCGCTCTAGATAAATTAAACCCTGAACAGCTAGGTGAAGCTTATTGCGCACCTTATGCCTTTAACTTACGTAAACAAAGAGCCCTAAGCCCTCTTATTGCAAACCATGTTTGTGCATTATTTGCACAAGCCCCACGAGAATTAGTTCAAGATCGCAATAAACTATTTGCTCACCTCAAACAACAAAATAGAGATGTTATCCGTCAACAACTCGACTATGCCTTTCTACCCCTGATGTGGGCAGGCAGTTGGCTATCCCTTGCCGAATACGGAAAAGTATTACGTCTTACTAGCAAGCAAAAAGAACGTAGCTCATTTTGGTTTTCAGATATTGGCACCTTAGACATTCCTTCCAGCCATTTTCTGGGTGCAGAAATAAGTTCTCTTTTTCACCTATGCCAAGTCACTACCCCGCCTGGTTTAGCTTTTTTATGCTGTATTTATCAAAAGCAACTGACTTTAAGTTATAACTTTGTTGAACCACTAGCAAGCCCCGAACAAATAGAAAAATTACATCAACTGGTTTTAGCTGAATTACTTGATGAAAGCTGAAAAATCAACTAAACGTAAGTAACCGCCCACCTCCCCCTTTGAAAAAGGTCTCAATCGGCTCCTGCCTAATGCGACACTAGTACATCCATGTACAACGGGGGATTGAGGGGGATTTGTCTAATAAAACTCCCTTTACGCCCTTTTTTCCAAAGAGGGGGGCTGAACGGTTACAAACGTAAAGATACCGTACACAGGGATAGCAAGCTTTTAATATCTATAAATGCTCAAGAGTAATCGTAAAATTAAACTCTTCATCATTTAAATACATTTCCCCATCTTGAATATTGCATTGTAAATTCATAGAACGCTTAACCATAGCCTCCACACCCTCAGCATTAATATGAAAAACCTTTAAATTAGTAAAGCGTTGCAGCTTATCTTTTTGTTGCTCCCACCACACTTTGGCCTTCTTATCATGATAGGTATAAATGATAACTTGACCTGATCGACCACAGGCCTTGCGAATTCTTTTATCATCAACTTGCCCCAAGTCAACCCATAACTCAATATCATCAGTCAGTGTTTTCTGCCATAGTTCCGGCTCATCATCACTACTTAAACCTTTTGTAAACGCCAAGCGTTCACTTGCATTCGCCATAAAAGCGATTAATCGAATCATAAACCGAAAATCATTTTCTGAGGGGTGTTGTGCCACTGTTAACTCATGATTTTGATAATAATGCTGATCCATATTGGCAATATTAAGAGAAATTTTATTGATGGTTGAACTAATAGCCATAAGGGTAAATTTATTGAGTAGGGAAAATACGATTTAATCACGGTATTGTACAGAGTAATTAAATCTATATGACTATGATGTAGGAGCGCCCGCCCTCGGCGCGAACATAATTGAATGTTTTAGAGAAAAGAGCATCATTTTATTCGCGCCGAGGGCGGACGCTCCTACAATGTACTTCACTAAAGTTGCTGAATAGTTTCTATGAACTTTAGGTGGTTCGCAAAGATATAACTATTTAAAGCTCCCGCTACTCTTTGTTATTTAAAGATGACGTGCTCAAATAAGGTACTTTCCCTGAGGGAACCACTTTAGCCGCATTTTCAAGATGAAGGTCTTGGTCATCAAAAAAGATATGGGGATGGAATGCTTCTAATATTTTAGTTTTTTCTAAGCCACCCATAAAAAATATTTCATCGACATAAACCCCCCAATGTCTAAGAGTTTTTATCACTCTCATTTCTGCTGGCGCACTTCTAGCAGTCACAATTGAAATTCTGACAGGTGAACGTTCGATACTAAAAGGCAGTCTTTCTTGCAGTCTTGCTAACTTTTTAAGTAAGGCGGCATAAGGGCCTTCTTTCATAGGTTCATTCTGTTGTAAATCTTCCGTTTCACAAAACTTATCTAAACCTTCAGCTTTATAAACAATCTCACTGCTTTCATCAAATAAAACAGCGTCTCCATCAAAGGCAATTCTGACTTGATCTTCTGGCATATTTTTTAGATTTTGGGGAGGATTTTTCAAGATAGCTGCTGCACATTTTTTTCCATCAATTACTTTTTGAGCATCTTTAACCATGGTTGTTAAAAATAAATCCACATCAAAAGCTCCCAAATAATCAACAACCGACTCTCCCCCCGTAAACGCATGCCTAGAAATTTTTAGCTGTTTGTTTCTGATATTTTGTAAAACTCTTATTCCCGTCTCAGGGCTATTTCGTGACATTACAACCACTTCAACTAAGGGAGCTTCACCTTCTGGTTGGTATTTATTTAACTCAAGTAATGCTTTAACTAGCGGCATGCCTGTTCCATCATCTAGTGCTTCATCTTCCCTTTCAAGCATATATTTTCGGTATTCTGAAATAGCAGTATCTTTATCTTGACTGTATTTTTCACGAAAAACTTCATCGGCTTGTTTTAAATCAAATAAAGCAGTAGCAGAAATGCCTATAACTAAAGTATCTGATAAATTTAATGACATAAAGATTCCTTTTTTAGATATGCGATAGAAAGTTTAGCATGCTTGCTGGATTATATTTTTCCTTAACAAGTTTATTTATTAACCTGATTACCCATGAGCTTCCGCCATATACAGCACACCAGTTCCACGTCATACCAGCAGGGATTGCTGGTATCCAGTGTATAGGGATGTACGATCTGAATAATGAGCAGATACTTGTTTATACAATCATCCCATCCTTGGATTCTGGATCTCGGCACAAATCTGTCTGGAACAGATTTGCATTTACCCAAAGGGCATTATGCAGGATAGCATAATGTGAATCCCTGCCGAGATGGTGAATAACAGTTGAATCGGTGTTTTTATAAAATGGCTGAGACTCGTACGTAATCAGGTAGTTGTTTATAAATGGATAAAAATAAACTACCAGCTAAAAGACATATGGGTTAGAAAGTTTGGTGATTGAAAGTCGGGATATGGGGCGCTGGCTTTAGCCTGCAATACTTTGTAAAAAAATAGGTTATAAAGTCTGCGCCCTAACAATAATGTTGTTATAGAATGCTGGTCTTTTATATCTATTTGTTAATAGTCGAGTTTGTTTATTTATGGATCAAAAAGAAAGAATCAATGAGTTATACACAAAAAATTATAATAGATAAATTTGTCAAATATTTCTATAAAATAAACCTTTGCTTCCTGTATTGACAAAGTTAAGTTATTGAAAGTAAATGTTTAAATAGCTATTGTATAAAAAGTAAGCAATTTGATTCAAGCACTATATTTTAAAGGGGTGAAGGAGGGTATTGAGAACTTATTCACAGAGTTATCCACAGCTATTGTGTATAAAAAAATAAACCTTTATTCAATAAAGACTTAGCTTATTAATTGAGATTTAAGATTCAAAATATAGGCTAATTCGAAGATTTATTTTAATTAATTATTTTTCTAGTTATATTAGCTTATTGTTTACTTATTGGAAACAATAAAAGGTTGGTGTGTCTGATTATTTATACTCTCAGCAGAAATCCAAATATTTAAAAGGTAGAGATTGAAAGACAATGACATTAAGTTAGAAACATTATAAGAATGATCTTACCCAAGCATTATAATTTAGCTGTAAGGCTCTCTCTTAAGGGATAAATTGATGTAGGATGTGCTGACGATAGGAAGCGCATCGCTTGCCGTTGATGCGCTTCCTATCGTCAGCACATCCTACTTACCTTAATGGCAGAGAGGCTCTCAGTGGGTAAGCTCATTTTTTAAGGTTCCTTAAGGAACGTGCACGAAATAACTTGAGCATCTAACTTGTCTTTTTGTCCGTCTTCTGCGTTGTATAAATAGTTGCGTAGCTTGCTATGCGCCTATTTATACGTCTTGAATACGAACAAAAATCCTGCGTCAG
>JALSLS010000182.1 GCA_026988195.1 Methylomonas sp. | reverse complement strand
GATGAATCCAGTGTATCATCAGGCCAAATTTATGTTGAGTGCGTCTAAAGTAACGGAGGCACCTGACGACCAAGGTAAAGAAGTTGCTTTTGCAGGGCGATCCAATGCAGGAAAATCGAGTGCGCTTAATACATTAACACGGCAAAATGCGTTGGCTCGAATTAGTAAAACCCCTGGGCGGACACAATTACTTAATTTTTTTGAAATTGATGAGCAGCATAAGTTTGTTGATTTGCCTGGCTATGGTTATGCAAAAGTGCCATTGGCAGTAAAAAAGCAGTGGCATAAAATGATGGAAGACTATTTGCATCAGCGAGATTCGCTTTGTGGGATTATCTTGGTCAGTGATGTTCGGCATCCTTTAACTGATTTTGATCTGCAAATGGTTGAATGGTGTGAATATTCTAAGTTGCCTTTACATATGTTGTTAACAAAATCGGATAAATTAAATTATGGTGCAGCAAAAAATACCTTGTTAAAGGTGCAAAGAGAACTTCAAGACCGTGATGCTGAAATCACCCTACAATTGTTTTCATCGTTAAAGAAAACCGGCATGGATGAGGTACATGAGGTGCTAGATCAATGGTTTGAGTTTAAAACTTAGGTAGGCCCTAAGGAAGCTCGCAATAAAAAATCCCCACGTTTGAGCCACGAATTTAAGCCGATATAGTTTATAAAAAGGGTGGGTAATCTTTTTTACTCAGGGTGTTGTGGCATTGATGGGACAAAAACTGTGTGAGCTTATTAACTTCTCACCCCTAAAGAATAAATTCTACACCTTCTTTGGCTAGTAATAATTCATAGTCTAGGTCGGGGTTTTCTTTAATCAGTTGTTGATAAATTTTATCGAGTTGCCCGTCTGTTCGAGTGGGTTCGTGATGGGTGAAAAATAATTTTTTTACTTGAGCTTCATTTGCAATTTTAATTGCGGAGTCGTATGTTCCGTGCCCCCACCCTTTTTTGGCGGTGTATTCCTCCGTGGTATAAGAAGAGTCAATAATTAGGGCATCAACTCCCTTCATTGCTAAGGCAATTTCTTGTTGTTTTAGGTCGATAAATGATTGGTACTCTTCATATTCATCGTCATCAGGGGCAAATATATTAAAGATAGGCTCATAGTCACCGGTAAAAAAGATTGATTGGCCGTCACAATCTATGCGGTAACCAAAGTTAAGGACGGGGTGGCTGAGTAGAATGGGGGTTATTTTTGCAGCAGAGACTTCGACTGATTCTTTAGGTTTGATGGTGTTGTATTCTATATTAGCGTTTAGCTCAGCTTCACGAATTGGAAAGTAACTATACTGAAGTTGCACCCCTAAAGCGCGTTCAATTCCCTCATTAGTGACGGGGTCTAAACCACCGTATATTTTTATATTGTTGCCAGGGATGAAAATAGGCGAAAAAAAGGGCAGCCCTTGGATATGATCCCAGTGTGTGTGGGTAATAAACAGGTGCACATTAATGGGGAGTTGCTTGAGAAGGTCTTGTCCTAGCGGGTGGATTCCTGTTCCGGCATCAAGAATAATTAAATCATCATTGTCGGTTCTAATTTCAATACAAGTTGTGTTTCCGCCATATTTAACCGTTGCTGGACCTGGTGTTGCAATAGAACCTCGTACGCCCCAGAATTTAAATTTCATCGCCGGTTTCCTTTTTTATGAATTGATAAATGAAAGCGCTTCAGATTTGATAGGTGATAAATCACCCAAGGATAGAATTAAATCATCCAGAGTCAGTTGAAACCGAGGAATTATCTGGTCAGGGGACTCGTTTATAATAGGGTTTCCTGAAAATCCAAATTGTAATTTTTTACTTATTTCATTGGCAGTGGCAATGCAATTTGTTAGTAACGATTTGTTGTCATGGTCATGATGGTGTTCAATAGCATCGATTAATGTTGGGTCAAGCTCCCATTTTTCAGCCAGTATTTTACCAACTTGGGCGTGATTAATTCCCATGTACTCAATTTCAGCCTCATGTAATGGAATGTTTTTTTCGAGGCTGTGCTCTAAAGCTAGTTTGAAGTTACTGGGGTCAAATTCTGCAAAAACTATTTTTCCAAAATCATGCAATAAACCTGCAACAAAAAAATCACTGCATTCTGAAGGCTTAACATTAAGCTTCTCGGCAAGTAAGCGACAAATTGATGCGGTTGTTAATGAGTGCAATAAAAAGTCTTGTGTATTAAAATCAGCATCGTTGTTTGGCTTTAATACACCCATTGCGGCAACACTTAAAGCTAGGTTCTTGATAGTGTTGAGCCCCATGTGGACAACGGCCCGCTGAATAGAGGTTATTTTTTGTGGCAGGCCATAGAAGGCAGAGTTAATGACCTTTAGAATTTTTACGGTCATAACGGGGTCACTTTCAATAACTCTAACAATCTCTTTTGCAGGAGCATTTATATCAGAGGTTAGTTGTACGACTCTTTGTACGCTTTTTGGAAAAGCAGGCATTTTTTCAACAAATGCAATTAATTTTTTATTATGAGTGTCTGACATTTTGATCCAATGATAAGGAAGTTGGTAATAAATATCGTCCAAGATTGGATGATTATTTGTTTCCAGCACCCTAAATTGATCTTACCCATAACTTATGCTCTTAAGCCCTCTCCCAAGCGGGGAGAGGGGATGTAAATAAGTCTTTTTCTCTTCAAGGTTATAAAGGGAAGCTTATTCCCCCTCCTTCTCCCCACTTGGAATGAGGAGTTAAGAGCAATAGTTACGATGAATATTGTTTATAGTATATCAATCTAACAGCTGTTTATTGAGCATAGCAGATAAAATAAAAAGGCTGTTAGTTTTTTGATCAAATAACGAGCACAGGCTTAGGGATGAGTGTTATTCAATTCTCGCTCCTTAATGCGCTTCATCCCAGTTATCACCAACACCAATATCAACAAGCAACGGAACAGCGAGTTGTGCTGCAGAACTCATAATATCTCTAACTGTATTAGAAACACTTTCAACTTGCGACTCGGCAACTTCAAAAACCAATTCATCATGAACCTGCATAATCATTTTATGAGTAGACTGGGACTCTTGTAGCCACTGGTGAGTATTAATCATTGCAATTTTAATAATATCTGCGGCAG
>JALSLS010000181.1 GCA_026988195.1 Methylomonas sp. | reverse complement strand
AGCTATTCAGCAATATGTAGAGAAATATGCAGAAAAATTACAATATTATTGTGTAAAAGCACCTTTACAGTGGTTTAATTTTTACGATTTTTGGCAAGTAGATGATGAGTGAACGAAAAGTTATAGTTGATGGGCAAGCATTAACCATAAACGATGTCTGTGGTATTGCTGGTCAACAACAAACTCTGACGCTATCTGCTAAAAAATCATTTGTAAGAAGAATTGATAAAGGCGCTGAATTTATAGATAGCTTGTTACAAGAAGAAGGCTGTGTTTATGGTGTAACCACGGGATATGGTGATTCTTGTACCGTGTCTATCCCTCTACATCAGGTGGAAGAACTGCCCAAGCATTTGTATACTTTTCATGGTTGTGGACTGGGAAAACACTTTGATAGTGAGCAAACCCGGGCAATATTGATGGTACGCTTAAATAGCCTTGCACAAGGGTTTTCCGGGGTGCGGTATCTGTTATTACAACAAATAACAGGTTTGCTCCAGCAGGATATTTTGCCATTAATTCCAGAAGAAGGCTCAGTGGGTGCAAGTGGAGATTTAACCCCTCTATCCTATCTGGCAGCTGTATTAGCCGGAGAAAGAGAAGTGCTTTATCAAGGTAAAGTACAGGCTACTGCCGATGTTTTTAAGCAATTAAAGATTATACCTTTGGTACTCAAGCCAAAAGAAGGTTTAGCGATAATGAATGGGACGGCTGTGATGACGGCGATTGCCTGTTTAGCCTATCAGCGTGCCGCCTATTTATCACAATTATGTACTCGAATCACCAGTTTGGCCTCTATTGCATTAAAGGGAAATGCCTATCACTTTGATGAGAAATTATTTTCAGTTAAGCCCCATAATGGACAAATAAAAACGGCGCAAAGAATGCGAGCTGATTTACAGCTATCCGCAGAAGCACCCCGCAATGATAGTCGCTTGCAAGACCGCTATTCATTACGCTGCGCCCCCCATGTTATTGGTGTATTAGAAGATACATTACCTTGGTTTAAACAGTTTATCGAAAATGAATTAAACAGTGCTAACGACAATCCTATTATCGATGCTGAAGGGGAGCATGTATTACACGGTGGACATTTTTATGGAGGGCATATTGCCTTTGCTATGGATAGTATGAAAACAGTGGTTGCCAATATGGCAGACTTGATGGATAGGCAGATGGCGCAATTAATGGATACTAAATTTAACCATGGCTTACCTGCTAATTTATCAGGAGCCTGTGCTGAACAAGCTATGCTTAACCATGGTTTTAAAGCAATACAGATCGCTGTCTCTGCTTGGACGGCAGAAGCACTCAAAAATACCATGCCAGCCAGTGTGTTTTCTCGGTCAACAGAATGTCATAATCAAGATAAAGTCAGTATGGGGACTATTGCCGCCAGAGATTGCATTAGAGTTTTAGAGTTAACAGAACAAGTGGCTTCTGCTATGTTAATGGCAGTGGTACAAGGTGTGGAACTACGAGGGCGCAATGAATTACTGGGAGCAGCATTAAAAACTACTATGCAGCAAGTTAGGGATAAAGTCGATTTTTTAGAAACAGATCGGGCAATGGAACAAGAATTACGGCTGTGTATGCAATTAATTCGTGATAGACATTGGAGTCTTTATGAATAAAGCTATTATTGCTTGTGAAGTTGAAATTGAAGTGCCTTTTTTTGATGTCGATTTAATGGAAATAGTTTGGCATGGTCACTATGTAAAATATTTTGAAGTAGCGCGTTGCGTACTGCTGGATAAAGTGGGTTATAACTATATGCAAATGCGAGAGTCAGGTTATACCTGGCCGGTGATTGATATACGTATTCGTTATGCACGACCAGCAAAATTTGGACAAAAAATTATTGTACATGCTGATATTAGTGAATGGGAAAACCGTTTAAAAATTAATTATAAAATAACCGATAAAGTGACAGGAATACGACTAACCCGAGGGTATACCTATCAGGTGGCAGTCGATATGGCAACCGAGGAAATGTGTTATGAATCGCCAGCTATTTTATGGGAAAAATTAGGACTTAATAAACCGTGACTCAATATGATGTTATTGTTATCGGGAGCGGTATTGGTGGGCTTACATCCGCCGCTCTATTAGCTAAATCGGGAAAGTCAGTATTAGTACTGGAAGCACATGATAGACCCGGAGGATATGCCCATGGATTTAAACGCAAAAAATATCATTTTGACTCCGGTGTACATTTAATCAGTGGTTGTGGAGAGTCTGGTTACCATGGCGGGCAAGTTATCTATAAAACTTTGCATGCTTTACAATTATTAGACGACATTGAATTTATTAATATAAACCCCTTTAGTCATGCCATTTACCCTGATCTAAATATTGACTTACCGCAGACAATCGAAGGGTTTATTGAGGTATTATCAAAACAGTTTCCAAAGGAACAAAAAGGCATAAAAGCATTAGCTGAGTTATGTCTGCAATTAGCAGAAGAAATAGCCATTGCTGAGGAAACAATGGCTGATGTTGACCATGAAACAGCTAAACAATTAATGCCTGCTTTGTTTCAGTATAGAAAATCAACCTTAGCAGAGGTTGCTAGGCAGTTTATTACAGACCCAAAATTATTAGGGGTTTTTGCGACTAACTGGCCTTACTTGGGTTTGCCCCCTTCACAGGTTTCTTTTGTCTATTGGAGTACCATGCTGATAGGTTATATGGTTGATGGTTCTTATTATTGTAAAGGTGGGTTTCAACAATTAGCCAATACTTTAGTTAAAGGTTTACAGCGTTATAACGGAAGCATTCAATATAAAGCCAATGTTGAAAAAATCATTATTGAAAATAAGCAAGTGGCTGGAGTACTTGTAAACAACCAACGAATCAACACATCAACGGTTGTTTCTAATGCAGATTTTAAACAGACTGTTTATAACATGGTGGGTGAGCAACACTTTCCCTCACTCTATTTGCAACGTGCACAAAAAATGCAACATTCACTGTCTATTTTTACCGTTTATATAGCAACAGATCTGGCTCTAGATGCGCTGGGGATAGAGCATGAGTCTTTCTGTTACCAAGATTTTGATCATGATAAAAATTTTAAAAGGACTCAGCAAGGTGATATTAGCTGGGTTA
>JALSLS010000180.1 GCA_026988195.1 Methylomonas sp. | reverse complement strand
ATATCCAGCACAAGTACCCACACAAATTATTTCGATTAAATTTTTAAAGAGCGGAAGGTTAAACCTTCGTACCGGATAAACCGGCCAGAACCGAAGCCCTGTTGAGTTCGACTATTATACAGAGTCATAACCCGTTGTCAACATCCTTTTTAATTTAGTTTTTAGTGAGAAGCCAGAAACAAATCCAACCACCCAAATAAACCAACAATCTTCACCCTGAAAACTGCTTCGGAAGCTAAATCAATCAACCCCGAATAGCCGACCATTATAACCTCTCACTTCCTTTTGTCAAAGTTTATTTTCCAGAAGTTTAAAATTAAATAACCACCTTATTTGTTTCAACTCCTAAAAGAACCCACTCTCTCCGCTTCCTGCGTCCTTTCGGAATCAACATCAACTCCAGAAGAACAGCGCATTCTACAGCATTCCATCTAACCGTCAAGACTTTATTTATTTTCTTTAAATCCCATTCCATGCAACCTTGCATATGCGCCATTCTTAGCAATTAATTCCTTATGTGTCCCTTGCTCAATGATCCTCCCTTTATCCATTACTAAAATGACATCTGCATTTTCTATGGTTGATAACCTATGAGCCACAACCAAAGTTGTTCTATTTCTCATAATCTTATTTAATATTTTTTGTATATATCTTTCTGACTCAGTATCTAGTGCTGATGTTGCCTCATCTAATATTAATATAGGTGCGTTTTTAAGCAGTGCTCTTGCCAATGCCAACCTTTGGCGCTGACCACCAGAAAGCTTTACTCCATTCTCTCCAATACCCGTGTCCAAACCATTTGGCATATCTTTAATGAAGTTCATGGCATAAGCATCTTCAGCTGCTTTTTCTACCTCACTCCTTTCAACAGTCTCTAATGCACCATAGGCGATGTTTTTTGCTACCGTTGCATTAAATAGGGTCACATTCTGGGTGACCAAAGCAATTTGATCTCTAAGCGCTTTAAGTTTATATTTATTTAGCTCAACCCCATCAATTAATATTTGCCCCTCTTTATAGTCATAGAACCTCGGTAATAAATTCACCAGAGTACTTTTCCCTCCACCCGAAGATCCAACCAAGGCTACCGTTTGACCTGATTTTATTTTTAAATTTATATTCTTAAGTGCAGGCTCGCTTGCTCCGTCATAACTAAAAGTCAATTGTTTGAATTCAATTTCACCTTTACATTTTTGTGGCTGATAGTTTCCTTCATCTAATTCTACCGGCTCATCCAGTACATCAAATAAAGACTCCGCTGCAGCGATACCTCTTTGAATCTCTGAATTTGCATCACTTAATTGTCTAATTGGTTTCGGCAAGAAAAATGCTGCGGTTAAATATGCAACAAATTCACCTGCACTTGCATCTTTCATAATAATTAATGCCAAGTACATCAATCCGGCTAAAGCTAACGAAACAACAAACTGCATTAATGGATTATGGATCGACATGGTCATAATCAACTTTAAATATTGCCGCCTATTATCTAAACTTACTTCCTTAAAGCGATTTCTCTCATAATCTTCCCCGCCAAAACTCTTAACAATTCTATTGCCTGAAACCATTTCTGAAGTTATATGAGTTAGATCACCTACAGTATCCTGCATTTTCCTACTTAACTTCTTTAACCGCTTACTGACATAAGCCACCATAACCGCAACGATGGGAGCAATGGCTAAAAACACTAACGATAACTGCCAATTTGTATAGCTCAAAAATATCAACAACCCTATTGCAGTAAGCCCCTCTCTTACAAATGATCGTACTGAGTCTGTTGTTGCTCTTGTGACCTCACCTACATTATGCGTAATTCGAGATATCATATAGCCACTATTTTGTTCATCAAAATACTTTGTAGGTAACTTAGTGTATTTATTAAATAACTCGCACCGTAAGTTGTGTATTACATTTCCAGAAATCCTTGCTAAAAAATAATTACCTAGAAACGAGCCAATCCCCCTTACTAGAAATAAAACAATAAATAACAAAGGTAAATACTCTATACCCTCTCTGGCTTCTGTATTTAAGGTTTCAATGATATGTTGAATGATCATTGCAACCATTGGTTGAGTTCCTGCATACAAAAAGAAGCCAATAAGACTTACCATAAATATCTTCCAGTACGGCAGAACATATCGCATCAAGCGTTTATATACAGCTTTACCAGAATGTTTTTTTTTATTTTTTTTCATCTTTATAAGTCACCTCTACTTAACCAATCTTTTCTACTTCTTATATCTCATACATCAAGTACAGCAGAACAAATAGCACTTGTGCTATATTTATAGCATTCAGACTAACGCCAACTAACCATGAAACAAGACCTTCTCTTAAAAAAAACACCTAAGAATATTCTTATTATTTCAATGCGTTATCTTGGTGATGTTTTACTAACAACCCCGCTTATCCATTCACTTGCAAAAGCACACCCAAATGCAAAGATTAGTGTATTAGTATACAGCAATACTACTGGTATCCTTGAAGGCAACCCTGATATTGATGAGATAATATCGACTCCTCAGCGCCCAAAATTCGCTGACTACAAGACCCTTATAAAACAAATATTTAGGAAGTTTGACTTATCTATTAGCTGCCAAGCTGGTGACCGTAGGTTTGTTTATGCCCTTCTTTCCGCCTCAACTCGCGTTGCTTTTGTACCACAAAGGAATGAAAAAGGTTGGTGGAAACGTTATTTAGTCCACGGCTGGACTGAGGCTGAAACACATAGCAAACATACCGTACTAGAACTTTTAAAATTAAGTACTCTACTACAAGTCCCTTCTTGCTACGCCCTTGTACCTCCTCAATCACCCGAAACACAACCCTCAGCCGTTGAAAAAAGCCTTCCAGACAAATACGCTGTCTTTCATATTCACCCTCAATGGAAATTTAAAAGGTGGACGACATCAGGCTGGATTGAAATAGCCAACTATTTAATAAGTCAATCCATTACCCCTGTATTCTCAGGCAGCCCAGCTAAAGAAGAAATTGAATACATTAATTCCATAAAAAAACACCTACCCGCCAATAGCATTAATATTGCCGGCAAAGTGTCTTTATCAGAATTAACAAAAATCATAAGTCAAAGTCAATTATTTATTGGCCCAGATAC
>JALSLS010000179.1 GCA_026988195.1 Methylomonas sp. | reverse complement strand
AATAATGCTCTTTTTTCCGAAACTATCATTTATCTTCGTGCCGGCTAGTACATGGACAGATATGTCTCTTGCAATATCTGCATTCACTACATCCATGTAGATTATGCACGTAGGTAGAACAATGCAGGAGCAATTGCCGACTAGTGCATGGATGCACGTAGATAGAGCAATGCAGGAGCAATTGCCGAGGATATTCTCATTGTCTACTCACAAACTGAATAAGCTAGATAAATTATTAGGTGTGGTTAATCATATTGTTATTTCGTACATGTTTCTAGGTTTTATAGGGCGTATTAATGCCTCGAAATGAAGTAAAACCACCTTATAATATATTGGTTTTTGAATATATTACGGGGGGAGGGTTCGCTCAACAGGCGTTGCCTGAATCATTAGCTAAAGAAGGCGCTATTATGCTGAATGCTTTAGTTAATGAGCTGTCCCTCTGTGCTGATATTAAACTCACAGTGGTTGTTGATTGGCGTATTGATAGTTTAAAACTGCCTAAAAATACCACAATTGTAAAAGTAGTACGTGATCAATGTATCTATCAGCTATTACCTGGCTTAATGGATAAAGCAGATTTTATATGGCCTGTGGCGCCAGAAATTGAAGATGCTTTATATAAAATAACTCAATTGATAGAACGTAATAATATTAGGTTGCTTAATTCGTCTTCACAAGCTGTTTTTCTTTGTAGTGATAAATTAGCAACGGCACAATGGTTAAATAAATATGATATTACAACCGTCGAGGGCATTCAGCTAGATTTATTTTCTAATCAGTTTGCTGCGCCTTGGGTGATCAAGCCAAAAGACGGTGCGGGGTGTTTGAATAGTTATTACATTGCTGACAGCGCTGATTTAAATCAGATAACAAAACTGATCGAATGTCCGCTGGACTACCTTATACAACCGTATTTGAAAGGTGAATCATTAAGTTTGTCTTGTTTGTTCAATGAAGGAAAAGCTTGGTTGTTATGCTGTAACCAGCAACTGATAACAATTAAACAGGGAAAATTTGAATTAGAAGCCTGTATTGTTAATATTGCATCGACAAACCTCTCTCTTTATCAAATATTAATTAATCGGATCGCAAAAGCTATTCCAGGATTAACGGCCTATGTCGGTATTGATATTATTCATCCAGAAAATTCTGTTCCTAGCGTGCTTGAAATTAATCCAAGGTTAACCACATCCTATGTCGGAATTAATAAAGCGACTGGGTTTAATGTAGCAAATGCAGTGATTGAAATGTCAGGAATCGTCCCCATCATAGTCAAAACAAGTAATAAGCCATTTAAAGTTGTTATTAATGAATAAATGTCTACATTTCTATATTATTAAATTTTAAAGGATACATAATGCAACAATGCATTGTTGGTTGGGATATTGGTGGGGCACATGTCAAAGCGGCCGTAGTCAATTCCCAAGGGCTGGTTTTAGATGTTTTTTTAGAACCTTGCCCATTATGGAAAGGAATTGATTGCTTAAATAAGGCATTAAGCGCTATAGGCTCTAAAATTTCTGAAAAAGATTGTCAGCATGTTGTAACCATGACAGGAGAGTTGGTTGATCTTTTTGAAAATAGAGATCAAGGCGTGGCGAGAATTATTCAAGCAGTACAAGATAAATTTTCAACTCATAAAGTATCTATTTATGCTGGGTTAGAAGGCATAATTGCAGTTAGTGATATAAAAAAGTCACATTATCAATCTATTGCGTCCGCGAACTGGCTGGCAAGTGCCTCCTTTGCCGCTGAACAATTAAGTGCTGGTCTTTTTATTGATATAGGAAGTACCACGACTGATATATTAGTTTTAGCTGAGCACAAAGTACATTCAACAGGGTTAACCGATTATCAAAGACTGGTCTCTGATGAATTAGTTTATACCGGCATTATTCGAACTGCAGTGATGGCGGTTGCCCAAACGGCAAAGTTTAAGCAGCAAAATATGGGTTTAATGGCTGAATATTTTGCAACCATGGCTGATGTCTATCGTTTGACGGGGGAGTTGAATGAAGCGCATGATCAAACGGATACAGCGGATGGTGCTGAAAAAACTAAGTTAGCCAGTGCCAAAAGACTTTCTAGAATGACGGGGTATGACTATTTAGAGTCTGACCAGGCTTTATGGCTACAATTTGCTGAAAATATAAAAGCTCAGCAAAAAAGTAAAATTAAACAGGCTTGTGAAAAACATTTGGCTAGAAATTTACTTTCTAAGCACGATTGTTTTATTGGGGCAGGTGTTGGTCGGTTTTTAGTCAAACAAATTGCGGATGAATTGGGCTACCCCTATATTGATTTTTCGGATTTAATTCAGCACACACTTAATAATTCTGATGTTGAAACTGCAGATTGTGCGCCAGCAGTTGCAGTCGCTGTACTTTATGTGAATAGCTTAAAGTAGTGGAATCTTACAAACCTGCTAGCAACAATCACCAAGCTTAATAGCCATGATAAAATACCAAGAAATTATTACATTTCTGCTATTTATAAAAAAATTTAAATGACGACAATGCAACAAAAATATCTTCTGCCTTATTTTGAGGACAGCTCTATATTATTTGCCCCTATCGCAAATAAGCCTTGGGCCATCTTTCTTGATAGTGGGTTTCCTTATAGTCAGCAAGGTCGTTACGATATTATTGCCTGTAACCCTGAAATTACATTGAATACAAAAGGCTTAGAAACCACGATAACCAAAAATGATGAAGTTACTTTTTCTGATGAAGATCCCTTTTTACTGCTAAAAAAATACCTAAGCAATGACTTTGAAGTCGATAAAGAACTACCTTTTAATGGTGGTGCTTTAGGTTATTTTTCTTATGATTTAGCTAGACGATTAGAGAATCTGCCTGTCCTTGCTAAGGATCAGGAGAATATAGCTGAAATGTCGATAGGGATATATGCCTGGGCAGTTGTGGTTGATCATCAAGAAAAACAAAGCTGGCTAGTCGGTAATGCCAGCAAAAAAGATAGTTGGCAGTTATTAATTGAACAATTTAGTCAATTAGATATGAATGTTAGTGAGTCTACGTTCGTTATAAAAGAGAAGCCAAAGTCAAATATGAGTAAAGCTTATTATCAGCAGGCTTTTGATAAGATAAAGTTTTA
>JALSLS010000178.1 GCA_026988195.1 Methylomonas sp. | reverse complement strand
TTGATAAATCTTGCATGAAAATGGGCCAACCAAGATAAACAGGCTTTTATATCTTGGTTTGATACTTGTTCTTTGCGAAGTTCAAAACCGGCACTATCAAGATCCTCCAGCAATATAAACATTTCATTTTCTGCTGATTTCGTTACTAAACAATGAGGGACTCGACAATCATTATTGCAGAGATCACTCCACTGCGAATACCAGGCGATTTCTACTTGGTAAGATTTTATTTTCCTTTGATGTGACAAGTCTGTATTCCAGCCTCGTGGGTGCTGACTTTGATCAGGCAAACTAACATGTTTAACAATAAGTGTTTTTGCAATCCCACCCTCTAAACCATAACGAACAATTTCACCATAACCACTCCACAAGCTTTGAATGGTCTCAATTTTATATAGCTTATCTGCTGAGGTTGCTTGAAGAATAAGTGATTGGAAGTGCCTGTTCATTTATAAGCGGTTGAGGTTCTGATGAAAAAGGGAGGGTATCTGTAATTCAAGGATGGGCAAAGCGATAGTGTGCCCATCAATTCAGTGCGATGCCATTGATGGGCACGTCGTACCTCCTTTGCCCATCCTACTTTTGAAGCTTATCTTACGCGGGAGCGAGGGAGCTATTTTAGTAGCTTATACCTTTTATACCCGCTAAGTTTCTAGTGCTATAAAAGGCTGAAACTCGCCCGTTATCAGGTAGACCATTAACCTGTTACTTGCTGTTTTATAAACTCAACAATTTGATCTAAAGCTATATCTTGGCTTTCACTATCCGTTCTTGCTCTATATTCAACATTACCAGAATCTAGACCTCTATCACCCATAACAATACGATGAGGAATCCCTATTAATTCCATATCAGAAAACATAAATCCTGCACGTACTTTGCGGTCATCTAGTAATACTTCAATACCTGCAGCTTGAAGGTTCTGATACATTTCATCAACAGCCGTTCTTAAACGTTCAGATTTATGCATATTCATTGGACATAAAGCGACTTGAAAAGGGGCTAAATTTCCTGGCCAGATAATACCTTTATCATCATGTTTTTGTTCTATGGCCGCAGCAACAATTCTAGAAATACCAATCCCATAACAGCCCATTAACATAGTTTGATTTTTGCCACCTTCATTGATAATGGATGCTTTCATTGATTTGGTATATTTATCACCCAGTTGAAATATATGGCCTACTTCGATTCCACGAGCCAAGGTAATAGTACCTTTTCCATCAGGGCTAATATCACCTTCAACAATTAAACGTAGGTCTTCAACTTGGGGTAAAGGTAAATCACGCTCCCAGTTTGTACCTTTATAATGCTTGTTATCTTGATTTGCACCACATACAAAGTCAGAGAGTAAAGTTGCACTACGATCGACAATCACTTTAAAATCAAGCCCAATAGGGCCAATTGATCCTGGCTTACAATGACAGTTAGCAACAATATCTTCATCACTAGCAAATTCTAGGGGAGAAAGGATCCCATCAATTTTCTCGGCTTTTAATTCATTAAGGTCGTGATCACCGCGTAATAATAAAGCCACTAAAGTATCTTTTTCACCTTTTACAATCAGTGTTTTTAGGCATTGTTGGGCGGATACATTAAAAAATTGACTTATGTCTTCTATGCTATGTTGCTTAGGTGTATCGACTAAAGTAAGTTCTATGCTGGCATCTGCACGCGTACCAACAGGCATAACAGCTTCAGCCTTTTCAATATTCGCCGCGTAATCACTGTCAGTAGAAAAGGCGATAGCATCTTCACCTGAGTCCGCTAAAACATGAAATTCGTGTGATATTGCACCACCGATTGAGCCTGAATCTGCAATAACTGCACGATATTTTAAGCCAAATTGATCAAATATATTACTATACGCTTGATACATGACATCATAAGTTTGCTGCAATGATTCTTGGTCTAGGTGAAAAGAATAGGCATCTTTCATGATAAATTCACGTGAACGCATAATACCGAAACGTGGACGAATCTCATCCCGAATTTTTGTTTGTACTTGATAATAAGTAATTGGTAATTGCTTGTAGCTTTTTAGTTCGTGTCGAGCTAAGTCTGTAATGACTTCCTCATGTGTTGGGCCTAAGCAAAAATCTCGGTCGTGCCGATCTTTTAAGCGTGCAAGCTCGGCTCCGTACTGCTCCCATCTCCCCGTTTCTTGCCAAAGCTCAGCAGGTTGCAGTGTTGGCATCAATATTTCCAGAGCGCCGGCTTTCTCCATTTCGTCACGAGTGATTTTTTCTACTTTACGTAATACTCTTAATCCTAAAGGTAACCAAGTATATAAACCAGATGCTAACTTACGAATTAATCCTGCACGAATCATTAATTTGTGACTCGAAATTTCAGCATCAGCAGGTATTTCTTTAACGGTACTAAGAGGGAATTGAGTTGTACGCATGTGTATTAACTTAACTATAAATAAAAAAGGTTATTTTACCGATTAATAAAGATTTTATCTGAATAAAATTTTAGAGTTATAAGCCAACCTTAGGGAAATATTATTAAGTTAAGTTTATACCAAATCCCCCTTGATTCCGCTTCGCTGCAGCAAGGCTACAACCTTTTTTGCTGATAAATGCCAGGTATGTAGTTTTTATAGGCGCTAATCCATTAAAAGAACCCAATGACCATAGCTTGTACAACGGACTCATCAACACCTTTGACCCCAAATTTGTTATACCAGTATGAGTACTCTGTACCAACAAAGAAAGTATCTGCTTTAACACCGGCTAAATCACCTATATCTAATAAAACTTGAGGTTGAGCTAATATATGAAAATTACCAGAGTTATTAGTATTCCCTGTACGAAAATCGGTAAACCCTCTAAATTTAAATTTTGCGGATGCTATTTTAAAGGGGTAACTCCAAACAGGCGTTACTTGTAAGCCATATTTATTTTTTACATCATCAGATTTATAAGCCGCTAGGTCGATTTGTAAGTAATCAAAATATTTATTTGATAGGTCAAAACTTAAACCTGCTAAATAGGCTGAAAAATGATCGTTTTCTGGTTTATTGCTGATATTAAGCCCTACCAGCAGTGAGATGTCTTTAACAAGGCCAAAAGATAAGTCTTTTCCGGAGATTTTATTAAAACTAAAATAGCTATAA
>JALSLS010000177.1 GCA_026988195.1 Methylomonas sp. | reverse complement strand
AAAGTCTCGCTTATTATTGCGAAAAAGACAGATTTAGGATTTAAAGCCGTTGTAGATGATACTTTTTGGGGCGTTTTATATTACAACGAAGTTTTTCAGTCCCTGACAGAAGGGCAAAAGTTGACCGGATATATTAAGAAAATCCGTGAAGATAGAAAAATTGATTTAAGCTTAAATAAAACCGGACATATCCATGTTGCACCACTCAGCCAACAAATCATTACTCGTCTTAAAGAAAATAATGGGCATTTAGATTTATCAGATAAAAGTTCACCAGAAGAAATTAATGCTGCCTTTGGAGTCAGTAAAAAAGTATTTAAACACGCGATAGGCGTACTCTATAAAGAAAGAAAAATTACTCTGACAAAAACCGGCATTACTTTGAATAAGTAAATCCCCTCACACTGTTTGTTTTAAAGTGTAAAGAAAATCTAGTGCCTGACGAGGTGTTAACTCATCAGGTGCAATTTTTTCTATTAATTCAATAGCAGGATGCTGCTCATTTATAGCAAATAAATCTAATTGCGTGCTGCCTATTTCTGCCTGCTGGCCTTTATAGGCAGAAGTCTCTAAAGCCCTCAATTTTAACTTAGCTTGCTCAATCACTGATTTCGGCACCCCCGCTAAAGAAGCGACTTGTAAACCATAACTTTGACTTGCAGCACCTTCTTTTACCGCGTGCAAAAAAACAATTTTATCGCCATGTTCCATGGCATCTAAATGGACATTATGAATAACACTTTGCTCTTCAGGCAGGCTGGTCAGCTCAAAATAATGTGTCGCAAATAAGGTGTAAGCCTGTATTTTTTTCGCCAAAAAATCCGCGCATGCCCAAGCTAAAGAAAGTCCATCAAAAGTGCTTGTACCCCGCCCTATTTCATCCATCAAAATTAAACTATTAGCGGTGGCATTATGCAAAATATTGGCTGTTTCCGACATTTCCACCATGAAAGTAGAGCGCCCACTGGTTAAGTCATCTGAAGCACCAATACGCGTAAAAATTTTATCGACGGGGCCACAGGTCATCTTATTTGCAGGCACAAAACACCCAATATGGGCGATCAATACAATCAATGCAGATTGACGCATATAAGTTGATTTACCGCCCATATTTGGACCGGTTATTATCAACATACGTCGCTCTGATGAAAAATCCAAATCATTTACAACAAACGGAATATCAGAAACTTGTTCAACGACTAAATGTCGGCCGCCTTCAATATTTAAACCATTTTTTTTCTGCAAGGCAGGGCGCACTAAATTCAAACTTTGACTACGTTCAGCAAAATTAACCAAAACATCTAATTCAGCCAAAGCCATAGCACACTTCTGAATAGGGATTAAAACTGAGGCAATCGCATTTAATAGTTCATCATACAGTTTCTTCTCAAATGCTAATGACCTTTCTTTAGCGCTAAGCACGGTATCTTCAAATTCTTTTAATTCCGTGGTAAAAAAACGCTCTGCATTTTTAAGGGTTTGCTTACGTGTGTAAGTCTCAGGTACATCATCAGATTGCGACCGAGGGATTTCAATATAATAGCCATGGACACGATTATATTTAATTCTTAATGTTGCGATTCCCGTATTTTCTTTTTCCCGGTTTTCCATATCCATTAGAAATTGATTAGCATTTTGACTAAGATCGCGTAAATCATCTAATTCTTGATTATAGCCATAAGCAATCACGCCTCCATCCCGAATCAGTACCGGAGGATTATCAATAATTGCTTTCTGTAATAAATTCAATAATTCAGGTTGTTCAGACATTTTAAGAGCTAAATCACTTAAAACAACACTGTCAGCTCCTGCCAACTGCCTTTGTAAAGTCGGTAAAACAGCAAAAGTGCTACGTAATACTAACAAATCACGCGGGCGAGCTGATTTTAAAGCGACTCGCGAACTAATACGTTCAATATCACCTACAGAGCGTAATAAATCACGTATTTCTTGGTAAAGCTGACTGGCTAATAAAGCATCAATACTATCATAACGGTTATTCAATAGTATTTGGTCACGTAAAGGACGATTAAGCCAACGACGTAAACAACGACTGCCCATCGCGGTTATAGTTTTATCTAGTACCCCTAATAAAGTAAACTGTATTTGTCCTGATGGGTGATAATCCAGTTCCAAATTACGCCGACTAGCAGCATCTAAAAAAATACTATCATCACTATTTTCTACGCTAATACCTTGAATATGCGGTAATGCACTTTGTTGTGTATCTTTAACATACTGCAACAAACAACCTGCTACAGCTATAGCTGCGGGCAATTTATCACAACCAAAACCTTTTAAATCATGCGTTTTAAATTGCTTTAATATTAACTTTCGAGCGCTTTCTTCATCGAAGTGCCAAGATGGTCTTCTCGTTAAACCTTTTCGTTCTTTTAATACCTCGGGCAAAACCCAGTCTTCATCAGATAAAAGTTCAGCAGGATTTAACCTGCTCACCTCACTTAATAATTCATTACTTGAATTGACTTGCTGCAAGATAAATCGTCCACTCGTTAAATCTAAACAAGCTATACCATAGACCTTTTTTAAAAAAACAATCGCAACCAACAAATTATCTTGCCGCTCCTCCAATAAAGCTTCATCGGTCACGGTTCCAGGAGTCACAACACGAACTACTTGCCGCTCGACAGGACCTTTTGATGTCGATGGATCTCCCGTTTGCTCACAAATTGCAACCGACTCACCAATTTTAATAAGTTTCGCAATATAGCCTTCTGCCGCATGAAAAGGAAGGCCACACATTGGAATAGGCTTACCGGCTGAGTTTCCTCTAGCCGTTAAAGTAATACTTAATAATTCAGCTGCTTTTTTGGCATCATCAAAAAATAACTCATAAAAATCTCCCATACGATAAAACACCAAAGTATCCTGGTAGTCTGCTTTAATACGATAATATTGCTGCATCATGGGGGTATGAGCGGATTGTTTTTCAGTCATTGGTCTTATAAGCGCATGGCGTTAAAATAATCAGTAGAAAATAAGCATTTTACCTTGCCTACGCCAATAAAAGGCAAAAAAAAACCCAGTCTAGTGATTAGACTGGGTTTTTAGAATAAGCGCTTGGCAATTCCCTACTTTCGCATGGATAAATCCACACTATCATC
>JALSLS010000176.1 GCA_026988195.1 Methylomonas sp. | reverse complement strand
TTCTACAAAAGAGTCACTTGCAGCAGTCGGGATGGTAATCCATGGGTCAATATTAAGAATATTAGCCAGTTTAACCATGTATTCAAATGCTACTCCGCCTATCAAACCTTGCCCCAAAGTACCGAATTGGGTACGCTCCGACCAATTTCTATTTACAAAATCAAAAATATCTACAGTCGGCTGTTTATCACTCGTCGAGATTTGTATCGGTGATTTTAGGTGCAGGGTACGCGTCACTCCATCATATGTATCAATAAAAATCCGGGGCCATTTGTCACCAACATTAATTAAAGCAACCATATTATCAAAACTTCCATCCTCTACAGGTGCAGAATCAGGCAGTTTAATACTATCAGAAGTATGAGAGATAACCTTTGACCGATAAACAGATTTATTCCGGCTAACGCCTCCCCAGTCCATAAACCGAATAACGCTGAAAGGCTTTAATAATTCCAACCACTTTTCATTAAACGGTTGAGTCTGATATGAATGTTCATCATTAATATGAATAATATGCATGTCCCTGATAGGGTCATTTACATCAATTGCGGTCACTTCAATTTGTATACCAGCACTTGGCGTTGGTACATCAAACTCGATTCGGCCATTACTTATATATTTTGCATTTTTAGCATCCCAGCCCAAATTAATTTTTCCACGTCCCTTGTAAAGCAATACATAATGCCCTGACTGGTAAGGTAAAGTACCCTTTGGCCAATACTTATTCTTTATATGAAATACGTTCAAAATACGAAAAATACAACCCTTAGGTAAAAAGGTAGGATACCCTTGTTTATTCAGGGGGGGCTGTATTGAACAAAGCTCATTACTTGATTTTTTAAAGACCCCAATTCCCCCTGATTGAATCATTAAATCTTTAAAAGGAACTGTAGAACTCCAATAACTAAAAGGAGACAGATTAGTCCCTAGTAAAGGGTTGGGGATTGATATACCCTTAGGTTTATTATTTCTTTTAGCAAGTGATGTGGTTGAAACAGGGTTAGCTCTCTTTAGATTCCAGCTAACCGCTCGTAGTTTTAATCTTTTTTGCTTAGAAAGCCTTCCACCTTTAATTGGTGGTAATGTAGTTTTTACTTGCTGAAATATTTTCCTCCAGTTTACTCTTATAGATGCTTTTCCAGTTGCTTGAAAATATTCCACTTCAAGTAAATGTATACCTTCGTCAATGCTCACTCTGTCACGGTATCGTGAAACAGAGTCATTCCAATGATCAATGATTACTTTTCCATCAAGTTTAATCCGAACACCATCATTTGCATTAATACGGAACACATATTCTGCTTTATCAAACTGAAACTGCCCTCTCCAGCGTGCAGAAAAATTATTATAAGGAATACCTTGTGCAGGACTTTTATTTACCCACCTATACTTAATCTTAAGCGTTTTCTTAACTGTCCGAGGTTCTCCTTCAAGGTTTTCCCCTTTAAAAAAATCGACACAAAAGAAATTCAAAGGAGCTTCACACGCCTGAACTTGGAATGAAAATAGGATTGCTTGTATGAATACAATTATTTTCATCTTAAATATGCCTGTAGTTTTACAGTATGATCAACATTAAATGTAACAATATACTCACAATTATTTTCAGGTTTACCAGTCCAGCTTATGATGCCAGAAACTGTCTGTGACATTATTAATGGGTCAAAATCAACACCAAATGTATGTAACCGATTAATCATCCCGCCCCCTCTGAAGAAAATTTACTCTATTTACCGCTATATGGAATATTATACTTCGCGCGGTCACGACTGCGGATTTCTAACCGCTGAGTTTTTGCCAATAGCGGCGGTGCTGAAACAGTTGCGTAGCTTGCTATGCGCCTGTTTCAGCACCTTGCTATCGACAAAAATCAGCAGCTTATAAATTCCGCATCCGTGACCGCGCGAAGTATACAAAAAAGCTTTAATCATATTTTCTTGATTGATAAGGCTTACGCACTTTTCCTCTCGATTTATTCAACACCATCCCGGCAAGATTTGTTTCTTCAAGCAATGCCAAAGACTGATTCACTTCCTCTGGAGTCGACTTACCATCTTCAACCACCAGTAGTGCAGCATCAAAATGTGGCATAAATAACAGAGCATCATCTGTGCTTAATAATGGGGGTAAATCAAATAAGATAATCCGTGATTGGTATCTGCTTTTAAGCTCTTCAACCAATGAAGTCATTTTGGGTAATGACAGAAATTCAGAGGAGATATTGGTCGTATGTCTTCCTGGCAGAACCACTAGTCGATCAAAGCCTGGATTGACTAGTAAATCCTCAACTTCAACATCAGAATGTAAATAATCAAGCAAGCCTTTTTCTACATCCATTCCAAATTGCCACCCCACCCTTGGGTTACGTAAATCAGCATCTACAACCAGAACCGTCTGGTTAACTTCCATCGCTAAAGCAATGGCTAGATTAGCAGTTACAAAGGTTTTTCCACATTCAGGGGTAGGTGAGACTACAGCAATACTGCTCCAGTTTTTTTCACGTAATTGACGTAATATATTGGTACGCAACTGACGAAATACACTGGCATGTGGATCATTCTTTAGCCCCATCACTAAGCGTCTCTCCCTCATCAGTTCTGCTGTAACCGATACTTTACGCGTACGGGTATAGCTTATTGCTGGGAAGGTATGGTGTTGATCAGTATTGATAGTCAAAGCTTAAACCCAAAAATTAATAAAAACATACAAAATATCACCCCATGTCCTAGGAGGCTGTCCAAGAATAGAAACCGTAGCGAGGGAAAGCCCTTTTGAGTCAGTTTTTTCGTTCATTTGAGGCGAATAGTTGCGCTATTTAACGAAAATGAACGGAAAAAATGACCGAAAGGGCTTTTTCCGTAGTAGGTTCTCTATTCTTGGACAGCCTCCTAGTCGTTAACTTGTTCATAAGCGAGCCAATTTCAACATTATAGTTGCCCATATCATATCCAGTGGCTTTACAAAAAAGTGCACAATAATAATTGCTACAATAATCATCACTCCTGATAAAACCAGCATCCACTTAAATCGACGGTTGCGTACCATTATATCTAGCGGTGTTTCTATATAGGGAATAACAACAATGGGCTGCATGCCTGTAACACGCTCTAAAGCCTTAGACCCTCGAATCGCTC
>JALSLS010000175.1 GCA_026988195.1 Methylomonas sp. | reverse complement strand
TTAGATTATAAGTATTCTCTAATAAAAAAGGGGGGGATTCATTTTAAACCTCTGGGTTAACTGTCTTTTAGTAGAAATTATTATATCATATTCAATAACTTGCGCTTAACTTAATGACATTGGGGTTAGTTCTCTTAATCCCCAGCCAGCATTAACGATAATTTCAGCTATTAATTCTATTGGATTATCAGCATTATGGTGATGAATAAGGTAGCTGTTATTTGCTTGCTCTTCAATGCTCAGGATGCTGCTAACACCTGAAAATAGTTGTGGATTGATAGCTGAGTGGGTCATGATTTTTATACAGCCTGTATTCATTCGTTGATTTAAATTAGCAATGGTTTCATTTAAAATCAGCTTGCCTTGATTAATGATTTGTACGTGTGTGCAGGATTCCTGTACTTCAGACAAAATATGAGTGGATAGAATAATCCCATGATCATTCCCCAGTTCTTTGATTAAGGCGCGTATTTCTTTAATCTGAATAGGGTCTAGGCCAACCGTCGGTTCATCAAGAATAATAACATCAGGATTATGCAAAATGGCTTGAGCAATTCCTACGCGTTGTTGGTAACCTTTTGATAAATTAGCAATAAGGCGGTTTTCAACTTGAGTAAGTCCGCAACGTGATTTAGCCAAGTTAAGTGCATGAGTAATATCTTTAGCAACAAGCCCGTGTAGTTTGCCGCAATAAGTCAAAAATTCGTTAACGGTCAGCTCTTTATATAAAGGAGGGGTATCCGGTAAATAGCCTAAACATTGTTTAGCTTGTTTGGGATGATCCAATATATCAAAGCCATTAATACGGATTTCACCTGCACTGGGTGCCAAGTTTCCACAAAGCATTTGCATGGTCGTGGTTTTCCCGGCACCATTGGGGCCAAGAAAACCTAACACATCGCCTTTTGCTAAAGAAAAGCTGACGTCACTTACTGCACAATGATGACCATAATAACGACTCAGGTTTTGAGCTTCAATTAATAATGTTGTCATTGTAGCTAAGCCTATTTAGTCGATTTGAGTGAGTAAAAATTTTATTTCATCTTGAAGTTTCTTACGGAAAAATAGAAACTTCCAGCGCGCACCGCCGCACTGCCGCCAGAGCATAGTGGATCGAATGCCTGCTAGCAATAATGCTCTTATTTTATTCACGGTATTAGCTTGTGATAAATACTCCTGCTCACCGTTGACCATAATACGGGGTTGTAGAGTGCTGACGGTGCTGTGGTATAAATCCCCTAGATTGGCTAAAACATTTTCATGCAGTGGGCCAAAGGATTCGGACTGTGCCTCCGCTATGGAAATCCCTGTGCTTATTTTTTTTAGCATTTCTGGGCGGTTTGAGAGCTGTTTTTCTAAAAATACTAAGGATGCTGCATAGCGTGCCTGTTCAGGGTCGGCAATGGTCCTATTGACGAGTTGTTGTTCTAATTGTACTAACCCAGGTTTAAGGTCAGACAGAGAGCCATAAACTTCAATAACGCCATCAGAATCAACTTTAAGGAGACTCTTAATACAGGTTTCTACTGCTTTACTATCCGCAGTCCCCGTTGTTGCTAATTGTTGAACAAGTAAACATGCTTGAGATAAGCCAGCAAGGGCAATGGTTTGATTGGTAATGGTGTTTAAAGACATGATTAATTGTTATTTGCAGGCAAATTGAGTAGGACATTTAATATTGACTGGGTTTTTTTCTTTGACCCACGACATCATTCCATTAGATAGATGATAAATATTTTTCATTCCTAGCTGTTTAGTTAATAGCTTGCCCACTTTTCCACTTCTACCTCCTGAATGGCAAACCAAAATAATAGCTTGGTCTGGGGAAGATTTTAGCTTGTTTAAATCAGCCAGCCATTTTTCAGTATCATAATTACCCTGAGCTGAAAAAAATTGTAGTTTATGGCTATTGGGGATGGTACCCGTTGCTGACCATTCTCTTTCAGTTCTAATATCGACCACTAAGGCTTTTTCATTTTTTTGCAGTGAGAGCAATTGTTTTGCTGATAAATTGGTGAGTTCTTCGGCAGAAATTAACGATGAAAAAAATGTAAAGGTTAGAAAAAAGAATAAATTAAATTTCATTGGCTTTGTTTTTTATTTGTCTAAAAAGGTCGGGCTTATTATGTTGTATAATCTAAGGAACGTGTATGGAGTAACTTCCCGAAATTATAACGTAGGATTTTTGTTTCAGATGGAATGATCTCATGAGGCGCATAGCAAGCTACGCAACGAATGAGACCATTCCATCTGGAGCAAAAAGACAAGTTAGAAATCGGAAAGTTGTTTCATGCACGTTCCTAACTATTATGCATTAAATTATGGTATTGCATGTTTTTTAAATTATACAGGGGATAAAGAAATGACAGAATCAATTTCATTAGAAGTAACGGGGATGAAGTGTGGTGGATGCGAGACAAATGTTAAGACAAAATTAGCTGAACTGGACGGTGTCGTTTCAGTTGAAGCTTCAAGCAAAGAAAATAAAGTTGATGTGGAATTTGATGCTGCAGTCATAAATGTAGATGCTATTTCAAAAGTAATTACTGAAGCGGGTTTTGTTGTAGGTTAAATTAAGTTGTCATTTTTACTGGGGTATTTCCATGGCTACAAATAATCAAGAAAGTTCAACTGACGAAGGGTTAAGACTCTCCATTCTAGGGATGAACTGTGCAGGGTGTGTTAGCGCTGTTGAAGGCGCTTTAACATCAGTGGAGGGTATTAATTTTGCCAGTGTCAATTTTGCTGATCATACGGCATTAGTGAAGGGTGAGGTTGATCTTGAGCTGTTAAAAAAAGCAGTGCAGGATGCTGGGTTTGATGCAGCTGTGATGGAAGGCCTGGAAGATCCCAAAGAGCAAGAAGAACAAGAAATGCAACGTTATCTTAGATTAATGCAAAAAGCTAAGGTTGCAGCTGTTTTTGGTATTCCATTAATGGTCTTTAGTCATCTGGGCTGGTTACCTGTTATAAGTTCGGAAGCTGGGAGCTGGTTTTGGCCTATTGTGGCTTTAATTACGCTAGCTATATTGCGTTATTCAGGGGGGCACTTTTTTGTCAGTGCCGTTAAGTTATTGATGCTTAGACAAGCTAATATGGATACCTTGATAGCGCTAGGAACGGGGTCTGCTTGGTTATATTCTTGTG
>JALSLS010000174.1 GCA_026988195.1 Methylomonas sp. | reverse complement strand
AATAAGCCCTGTTTCTTCTGCTATCGGAATAAAATCAACAGGGGAGACATTTCCTAGCTCACTATTTTGCCAGCGAATTAATGCTTCGGCACCCACTAGCTGATTACTTTCTGATAACTGTGGTTGGTAATGAAGGCTAAATTCATTATCAACCACAGCATTACGCAAAAGCCTTTCAATCTTAAGGCGAGCATCGGCTATTTCTTGCATACTGTCTTGATAAAACTGAAATGTATTTCTACCGGCTTCTTTTGCTTGATACATTGCCGTATCAGCCCGTTTTAACAATGTTTCAACTGTTTCATCCATTCCAGTATACAAAGCAATACCAATACTCGTGCTAACAAAAAGCTCATGCTCATTCACTAAAAAAGGCTTATTAAATTCAGCAATAATCTTTTTTGCAATAACCTGGGATTGCTCTAGTAGATCAGTATGAACACCATCTTGTGGACTGGTTAAAATAACAAATTCATCGCCACCAAGCCGGACTGCAGTATCTGTATTTCTAAGTAATGATTGTAGCCGTCTAGCCGCTTCGATAAGGATTAAATCACCTGAGGAGTGACCAAGTGAATCATTAATATGCTTAAAATGATCAAGATCTAAAAAAAACAACATCCCTGCTCGGCCATATCGTTCGGCAATATTAAGCTCATGCTCCAGTCTCTCATGCAACAACTGCCTATTAGGCAAACCCGTTAGTGCATCATAAAAGGCTAGTTTTTCAATCTCTTGTTCAGCTGACTTAGAGTCAGAAAGATCAGACAGAAATGAAATATAATGTGTTATCTTATTTTGTTCATCTTGAACGGTTGCAATGGTCTGCCAAGATGGAAAAACCTCTCCATTTTTACGCTTATTCCACATTTCCCCATTCCACTTTCCTTCTACATTAACCGCATTCCAAAATTTTTCAAAAAAGATGGCATCATGTTTCCCTGATTTCAACATGCTAGGTGTTTTTCCCAAAACCTCCGATTCGCTATACCCTAAAATACGGGTAAAGGCCTTGTTTATGCGAATGATTTTAGTATCTGCATCAGTAACCATAATAGCTTCATGAGTCTGAAAAGCGACTGCAGAAATATTCAAATTTTCTTCTGTATTGTCTAATTTACCCTTCAATTTTCTATACCGTAACAAGTATGAAATACCCACAGCCGTGGATACCACCAACAGTACTACGCTAATAATGAACCCAGAAAAAACCGACATATTAAACTCCATACCAAATAGACATTTTCTTTAATCTAAAATAAAACAGGGGAGCATTAACATGCACGGTAAACAATAATTTTTTTGAGATAGATAGATCCACAGACAAGTTAAGTAATGAGATAAAACCAATACCTAAAGAGTAGTTCAAATTTTGAAAATTTGATTATTATTACGAAAAAAAACAGAGGATAAAAAATATGAGCTTTTCCTGTAGAAAAGAAAAAGCTCAGTTAATTTATATAGAAAAAAGCTCGCGCATTTTGTGGCCAGGATAATCGGCTCTCATAAAAGCCTCCCCCACCAAAAAAGTATAGATGTCATTATCCAGCATTAACTGAACATCTTCCTGTGTATGTATACCACTTTCGGTAATAAGCAAACGATCATCAGGAATAGACTGTTTTAAATCTAGCGTAGTTTGTAACGATGTTTCAAAGGTTCTTAAGTTTCGGTTATTAACTCCAATTAACTTAGTATCCAAGTTTAAAGCACGTGATAATTCGTCTGCATTATGCGTTTCAACTAATACATCCATCCCAAGTTCTGTAGCGGTATCTGCAAGCTCATGCATTTGTTTATCTTCAAGCGCTGCAACAATCAGCAAAATACAATCTGCTCCTAATGCACGAGATTCATAGATTTGATAGGGGTCAATCATAAAGTCTTTTCTTAGGATAGGCAGAGGGCACTTTTCTCTTGCCATTTGCAAGTAGGCTTCAGATCCCTGAAAAAAATCTTTATCTGTTAAAATAGATAAGCAAGTTGCCCCATTCATGGCGTAGTCTTGAGCTATTTCTATCGGTTTAAAATTTTCTCTTATCACACCCTTACTCGGTGATGCTTTTTTTATTTCAGCAATAATAGCGGGTTTCTTTGACTGTGCTTTACTTTGTAATGCAGCAGAAAATCCCCTAGGGTTTTCAATACCACTGGCAATTTCTTTTAGTACATCAACAGCTGTTCGTTGTTTACGGTTAGCCACTTCTTCGGCTTTTCTATCAAGGATTTTTTTTAGAATATCAGGGGTATCAGTCATTTTTTTAATTTTGTATGGTTGAAAAAAGTAGGAGTTGCGCTCAAAAGTCTTAAGTTAAGAATGTAGCCTTGATGAAACGGAGTGGAATCAAGGTTCCTAAGCTCCTTGATTTCGCTTTGCTGCATCAAGGCTACATTTATATTAGCCTTAACTCAACGGCTGGACTATTTATTTGAATACACAATTAAGGCATTAAACTTTTCTAATGCTGCGCCATTTTCAATCATTTGTTGTGCCTTTTTAATACCTTCGGCAAGTGTAGGCGTTATGTTTGCTGCATAAATAGCTGCGCCAGCATTTAAGATCACAATATCTTTTGCTGCCCCTGTTTGATTATTTAATACTGCTTTAAGCATGGTTAAGCTAGAATCAGCTCCATCAACAGCCAACGTTTCTAGGCTACATCGTTGCAAGCCAAACTGCTCAGGTGTTATTTGATAAGTGGTTATCTCGCCATCTTTTAATTCAGCAATATTGGAGGCGCAAGCAATACTGATTTCATCTAATCCATCCTCAGCATTGACAATCAGCACATGCTGACTTCCCAACCTTTTTAACACCTGCGCTAAAGGCTCAACCCAGTCTGTTGAAAACACACCAATTAACTGATTTGCGGTTTCAGCAGGGTTAGATAAAGGCCCTAATAAATTAAACAAGGTTCTGACCCCCATTTCTTTTCTAGGACCTATCGCATATTTCATCGCGCCATGGTGCTTGGGTGCAAATAAAAAACCGACTCCAATTTCACGCACAGATTGAGCCACTTGCTCAGCTGATACATTAAGGTTTACACCTGCAGCCTCTAAAACATCTGCACTCCCAGAGCTACTGGAAACTGATCGATTACCATGTTTAGCAACCTGACCACCTGCAGCGGCCACCACAAAAGCACAGGTGG